>JBIKLM010000487.1:0-3222 GCA_044359835.1 Planctomycetota bacterium | reverse complement strand
GCCTCTTGGTGCTGGGGCCCGCCCGCGAGCCCGAGTGGCTGACGGCCGCGCGCGCCGCGGGCGCTCCGCTCGAGCACCGGCCCGCCGACCTGGGCCAGGGACCGCTGGCGCGCTGGCGCCGCGAGGGTCCGGCCCTCTCGGCCTGCCTGCGCGCGCACCCGGGCCCCTGGGTCCTGCACCAGGGGCACCTGCCCCTGCCGCGGGGGCTGCCGCCCGAGCTGCCGCTGTGCTGGATGCTGCACGATCCCCGCCAGCTCGATGCGGAGCTGGTCGGCGGGCTGCGCGCGCGCCTGGGGCAGCGCCTGCTGGGCCGGGCCGCAGCGCGCGCTGCGCGCATCGTCGTGCCCAGCCGCAGCGTCGCCGGCGATCTGGCGGCGCGCTTTCCGGACCAGCGCCACAAGCTGTTGGTGGCGCGCCACGGCAGCGATCACTTCGTGCCAGATCCGCGCGAGCCCGGGCGCTACCTGCTGGGCCTCGGGCACCTCGAAAAACGCAAGAATTGGAGCCTGATCCTGCGCGCCCTGGCCCTCGATCCGGGGCTGCCGCCGCTGCTCCTGTGCGGGCGTGACGTGGCCGGGGAAGCGCGGCGCCTCGCGCGCTTGGCGGCCGAGCTCGGGCTCGGCGCGCGCTACCAGCAGCGGGGTCCGGTGCCGGAAGCCGAGCTGCCTGCGCTCTACGCCAGCGCCGCGGCCCTGGTGCTTCCGAGCCGCATGGAAGGCTTCGGCCTGCCGGTGCTCGAAGCCCAGCTCGCCGGCGTGCCGGTGACCCTGGCCCGCGCCGGGGCCCTGCCCGAGGTCGGCGGCCCCCAGGCGATCTCCTTCGATCCGCGCTCGCCCGAACAAGCCCTGCACGCCCTGCGCGCCGCCCTGGCCAAGGGCCCCGCCGAACTGGCCGCCGCCCGGCGCCACGCCCAGGGCTTCCGCTGGGACCACGCCGCGCGCCAACTGGTCGACGCCTGGATCGCCTGCAGCGTTGCGCGGCCCGCGCCGCCAAGCCGCGGCTGAGACCCGCTCCGCTCGGCGCCCGCTTTTCGCGAAAAGGAACCGCAGGCCAGATCGGCCGACCGGCCCACCGAGGCAAGCCGAAGCGGCGCGCCTCCCTGGGCCCTCGAGCGCCTGGCAGGCCGGCGCCGCACCGTGCTCGGCCCGTGCGCAGCGGCCGCGACTCCCGAAGGGAGCGGCCTGCTGGCTGACCAGCGCCGGTCAGGGGCCGGGCTGGGGGCCGAGCCGGGCCAGCAGGGCCCGTTCGAGGCGGGCGAAGCGGCGTTCGGTGGCCAGCAGGCGGCGGCGCGAGGGCAGCTCGTCGTCGCGCTCTTGGGCGGCGGCGCGGGCGCGCGAGGCCAGGTCGTGGGGATCGTCGCTGAACCAGGCCAGGCCGGCGAATTCCGGCGCTTCGCTCTCGCGGCTGGCCACGATCGGCAGGCCCAGGGCCAGGGCCGGATCGAGGTGCTCGGCGGGCACCAGCACGTCCGGCAAGCGCACGGACAGGGCCACCTCGGCCAGTTCGGCGGGGAGCAGCGCGTCCTCGGGCTCGACCAGCGGGATGCGCGAGCGCTCGCGCAGCCGCGACCAGCGGCCCTGGGGCGCCGGGCCGCGCACCAGCAGCACGCCCGGATCGAGGCGCTCGAGCAGCCGCGCCAGGCGCTCTTCGTCGAGGCCCGGGTCGTCGAGGGCCTCGAGCAGCGCGTAGCGCGGGCGATCGAGGCCGCGCGCGAAGGCGCTGGCGCGGCTGCTGATCGCGGGCGGTTCGCTGGCCAGGGCCGCTGCGCGGCGCTCGAGTTCCAGGGAAGCGTGGGCCCAGCCCTCGCTGCGCGCGCCGCCGATCACGCCCGACAGCGGCCGCGGGGCGGCGCTGTCCAAGCGGAACACGCCGGCCCAGTGCTCGCGGCCCAGGGCCAAGCCCGCCAGAGGGTGCGCGCAGACCGCCAGGGGGAACACCAGGCGCGCCTCCGCCAGATAGCCCTCGAGCTGGCGCGAGAGCAGCGCGCCGGACAGCTCGGCCGCCTTGGGCCAGGGCGCCGGCAGGATCAGCGGGCGGGCGACCAGCGCGCCGGAGGGATCGCGCTCGAGGGCCCCGAAGGCCCGCCGCAGCCGGCGCAGGAGGGCGTGTTCGGCGTGCGGGTCGGCCCCTTGCAGGCCGGCCACGTAGAGCACCCGCGCTTGGCGCGCCAGGCGCACGGCCAGGCGCGCTTCGGCGCTGGTCGATTCGCTGGGGGCCTCGTCGCCGCGCGCGAAGATCACCACGCCGTCGCCGGGCCGCGGCGGCTCGCGCTCGGCGGGCGGCCCCAGGGACGGCTCGGCCGCTGAGGGGAGCAGGGGTCCCTGGGCGTGGCTATCGCGGAAACGGCGCATGGGTCAGAGCTTCGCGAGCGCGGGGGGCGCGGTCCATGCGCCGCCCCCGCGGGGCTCCGCCGGCGGGAACCCGTCCGTCGGGCGACGCGCAGCGGCTGACTCGCATCGCCAGCCGGTCGCCGGTCCCTTCCGCAGGGCCCCGTGGACGGCCTGCTCCGGATCCAGGTCCGATCCCTGGCGCCAGCGGCCGGAGCTGGACTGCGGAAATCGGCCCGCCGGCCTTGGAGTGGCGCGCAGCGACCGATGCTCCAGCGCGCAGGTTGCGGCGCCGCTCGGAGCGGCTGCGCAGCGCTGCGATGCGCGCCGAAAGCGCCCTGCGCAGCGGCCGGCGCCGGCCCGCTCACGCGGCGCGGGCGCCGCCCACCAGGGTCGCCACCAGCGCGGCGATGCCGAGCAGGACCAGCAGCGCCACAGCGAACAGCAGCGCCTGCTGCCCGAACGAAAGCTGCTCGAAATCGCCGCGCCAGAGGCCGGAGCGCTCGCGCTGCTCGCGGCGCAGGAATTCCGCCTGGCGCTCGCGGGCCAGGGCGGCGGGCCCGGGGGCCGGGGCCGGGCGCACGGGTGCGGCCAGCTCGATCTGGGCGGGATCTTCGAGTTCGAGACCGGGTTCGGGGGACGGCGCGGAGGAGGCGCGGGGCACGGCGCGGGTCTGGAGCAGCTCGAGCCCCTCCAGCTGCTCGGCGAACTCGAACTCCTCGGCCGCCGCGGGCGCCTCCGACGCTGTCCCGGCGGGCGCCGGATCCGAAGCGAGCAGCTCGACGCGCAGCGGAAATTCCCCCAGCTGGATGCGCTGCCCGTGGATCAGCTCCAGCTCGCTCTGGCGCTGATCGGCCAACAGGATGCCGTTGCGCGAGCCCTGGTCCACCAGCCA
>JBIKLM010000094.1:0-11568 GCA_044359835.1 Planctomycetota bacterium | reverse complement strand
GCCTCGCCCCGCCTCGCCTCGCCCCGCCTCGCCTCGCCCCGCCTCGCCCCGCCTCGCCCCGCCTCGCCTCGCACCACCTCGGACCACCTCGGACCACCTCGCACCGCCGCGCCGCGTCCCGCTCGGCCCCGCCCCGCTGGCCTCCCCCTCGCCTTTTCGGCCCGCCTCTGCGCCTCGAGCCCCAAACTCGCGGTTTCGGCCCACACCGCCGCACACTGCACACCGCCGCACACTGCACACCCGCACCCGCACTCCCGCACCCCGCGTCGGGACTCCCGCACTCCCGCGCCCGCACCGCCCCATGCCCAGCGAGCCGCTGCCGCCCTTCAACCGCGCCCTGGTCTCCCACGCCCGCGAGTTCCGTCATCCGGCCTACGCGGCGCGCCGCGCCGAGCTGCAGGCGCTCTCGGACGAGCTCGCCGGCGCCGGCCTGCGCCATCGCCGCGACCACCAGCGCGACTGGGAGAACTGCCACGTGCTGCTGGGCCTCGAGGCGGCCTTCGGCGGCCTGCCCGAGCGCCTCTTGGACGTGGGCGGCGGCAACTCGGTGGTGGCCACCTTCCTGGCCCGGCGCGGCGTGGACGTGACCGTGCTGGACGTGGATCGCGGGGCGCTCGCCGACCTGACGCACAATGCTTCCGCCCTGGGCCTGGCCGATCGCCTGCGCGGCGTGTGGGGCGGGCTCGGGCGCTGGCCCCTCGACGACGGGCGTTTCCCGGCGCTGCTGTCGATCTCGGTGATCGAGGGCATCCTGCGCTCGCGCCGCGCCGAGCACTTCGCCGAAATGCGCCGCGTGCTGGCCCCCGGCGGGCACCTGTTCCTGACCTTCGACTACGGCCCCGGAGCGCGCTTCGTCTCGGACCCGCCGACCACCCCGGAGGAGGTCGAGCGCGACCTGGTCGCCGCCAGTGGCCTCGAGCGCCAAGGCGCCCCGTTCCCCGCGCCAGCCTTCGAGGACGCCCTCGGGCCGCCGATCAAGGCCCTGGTGCCGACCCTCGACGGCCAGGACCTGCGGGCCATCGAATACACCTTCGGCGCCCTGCATCTGGCGCGTCCCGCCCAGCGGCACCCGACCGGCTGACGAGCGCGCTCGCTTCGGGTTCATGCCGAGCCGGCAGACCAGCCCGTGAGCAGGCGGTCGGCCCGTCCTCAAGGGCCAGGAGGGCGGGTTTCGCCGCGGCCCGCAGGGGCCGGGCCTTGGGCCCGCCGATCGGCGGGCCGAGGGTCAGCGCGACCAGCGATCGACCAGGCGCATGGCGAAGGAGATGTCTCCGCGGGCGCGGGCGCGGCCTTCGTAGAACAGCTGCACCGGGTCGGCCTCGCCGCGGCTGATGGCCAGGAGGTCGGCGCTGTCGAGTTCGATGCGGCAGGAGCTGCCGGGGCTGGCGCCGCGGGACCAGCGCGCGCCTTCGGAGCCGAAGTGCACGCTGTAGGCGCCGCCGCCTTGGCCCGAGAGGTGGAACTCGGCCGCGCCCAGCAGCTGGGTCGGATCGCCGGCGGGGGCGGGAGCGCGGGTCAGGGCTTCGAGGGCTTGCTCCACGGGGCTCTCGGCGGAGCTGCCCGGCTGGAACTCGGGCCGGCCGTCGCGGAAACCGGCGAATCGCTTGGGATCGCGGGTCGAGTTGGGCAGGCGCGGGAAAGGCAGGCCCTCGCCGAGTTCATGGGTGTCGAAGCAGGCGTAGCGCGTGCCCACGAAGGGACCGGCCAGGAGCTGGCGCCGGGCCGGGTTCACGCGCTGCTTGAGCTCCTTCGAATAGGGGATGCCGTGCCAGTTCGGGTAGTGGTACGGCACGTAGGAGTAGTACAGGGTGCGCCGGCGGCGGTTGCTGTGCAGGGCCTTGGCCCCGTGCCACAGATCGTCGGTCATCAAGATCACGTCGCCGGCGCGCACGTGCAGCTCGCGATAGCCCGGGATCTCCTCCCAGCGGATCTTGTGCTTGTCCTTCGATTCCGCCAAGAAAACCTGCTCGATCTCGCCGTCCACACCGGTCGGCTTCCACTCCGGATGGACCAGGTTGAATGGGAACGGCACCGCGAGCTTGTGGGTGCCCTCGAACACGATCATCGGCCCGTCCTCGGGCCCCACGTCGCCCAGGTTGACGACGCACTTGAGCAGCGCCGTGCGCGGGCCCGCGTGGGTCATGCGGTAGTCGGACTCGGGCTGGCTGTGCAGCGGGACCCCGAAGCCCTTGAGGCGCGTGATCGAATAGGCCTCCGCCAGGCGGCACGGTTGGGGCACGAGTTCGCGCGCCGGGGCGAGCAGCGCCGGATGGTCGATCAGCTCGTGGAAGACCTCGTCGCACTCGAGCAGGCCCATCAGGCGGTACTCGTTGATCGCCGGGGTCCAGCTCGGGACCGTGTTGGCGGGCAGTTCCTCGGGCCCGCGGCCCTCCAGGCGGGCCAGGGCGGCATCGAGCCGCTGCACCAGGTCAGCGGCCACCGCCTGGCGCAGCACCAAGCAGCCCTTCAGGTCGAATTCGTAGCGTTGAGCGGGGGTCAGCATGGGATCAGCGGGGCGTCGAGGCGACCAAGCCGTAGCGCGCATCGAGCAGCAGCAGGAAGCCCTCGCGGCGCATGTCGGCCAGGTGCTGGTCCAGCTCGGCCGTCAGGCGCGAGGCGGACAGCGGCAGGGCCAGGGCGTAGCGCTCGGATTCGAGCGCCGGGTCGAGGCTTTCGAGGCGCCCGGTGGAGGCGCTCACCAGGGCGGCGGCGTTGGGCCCATCGAGCACATAACCATCCAGCTCGCCGCTGGCCAGACGCTCGGCGATGGTCTTGTCCTTGGAGCCCCCCACCAGGGCGATGCTCTCCGGCAGC
Source organism: Planctomycetota bacterium (assembly GCA_044359835.1). Classification (GTDB taxonomy): domain Bacteria; phylum Planctomycetota; class UBA1135; order UBA1135; genus JBIKLM01. The sequence goes on along the minus strand of JBIKLM010000094.1, from coordinate 8,754 downwards.
GCGCGCAGCAGCGCGCGTTCCGAGGTGGTCCCGCTGCCGGCGCCGACCCGGCGGCCGGCCAGCTCGGCCAGGGACCGGGGCTCCCCGGGGCCCGCGCGCACCACGACCCGCAGGTCGGTCTCGAAGTAGGGCTTGGTGAAGCGCACCCGGCCCTGGCGCTCCGGGGTGATGCCCAGGGTCGCGCAGACCAGGTCGACTTCGCCGCGCTCCACGGCGGGCAGCAGGGCTTCGAACGGCAGGCGGCGCCACTGGACCGGCCGGCCCAGGCGGCGGGCCAGTTCGACGATCATCTCCACGTCCCGCCCGCGGGGCTCCCCGTCGGCACCGACCTCGGCGAAGGGTGGGTTGTCGAGGTCCGAGGCCACCCACAGGGGCACGTCGGCCGGCTGGGCGGCCCGGCATCCCGCGAGCGTCAAGGCGGTCAGCAGCAGGAAGCGGCGGGAGGGCTGTCGGCAGCGGGTCATGGGCCGGGGCTTCGGGTCGCGCCCAAGGTACCCGGCCCCGCTGCGCCCCGCGCGGGGGCAGCCCCCCCCCCGCGGCGCGGCCGTCCGCGGCCTGCCCATTGGATTCCCGGGGCCGGGGAGCCTGCGCCGCGGCTGGCAGCCGCGGGCACTGCGGTGCAAAATGCAACCGCCCTCCACCGGAGCTTTGGTTCAGGTCAGCGAACCCCCGGGAACGGCGACAGCGACCCCGGGGTCCGCCCACCCCGCAGCCCTCCAGCTCGCCCACCCGTCCCCCCTAGGCGGCTTCCCAGTGCCCGCGCCCGAACCGGGCGCGACCCGCTCCGATGAAGTGCTCACCTGGCAGGAGCCCGTTCCGGGCCGCCGCCCTGGCCGCGCCCCTGTGTCTGCTTTGGAACCTGGGCAGCGTCCCGGCCCAGTCCGCGGGCGAAACGCCGGCCGAGTTGCTGAGCCGCCTGGCCGCCAAGGCCGAGGCCGCCGGGCTGGGCGGCCCGACGCCCGCGGCGTACCAAGCGCGCCGGGTGCGCGCCGACCACCCAGACAGCGAGGACCTGGCGCTCTACACCGGCGCGCCGCTGGCCGAGGGCACGCAGGCGGAGCTGGCCGCGCGCGGGATCCGGATCGTGCCCGAGCTCTACATCCCCGCCGTGCCGGGCCGCCATCCGGAGGGCTTCCACCTGGCCAACGTGCCGCACACGGAGCTGGGTTTCCTGTGCTCGCACCCGTCGATCCGCCGCGTGCGCAGCGCCGAGGTGCCCCTGGCCGCGCTGGCCGCCCTGGACGACACGGCGCGCGCCATGCTGCGCTTCAACGAGGTCCTGGCCGGTCAGTGCGTCTGGCCGCGGACGGGCCTGGGCGTGCGCATCGGGCTGGCGGACTCGGGCTACGACCGGACGTCCCTCGACCTGCCGACGCCGGCGCTGGCCTTCGACGTCACCGACGGCGACGCGCCGGAAAGCTGGGGCCTCGACCTCTCCGGCTTCCATTCGGGCCACGGCACCCACGTGGCCGGCCTGCTGGTCGGCAGCGGCTTCCATTCGAACAGCCTCTACTCCGCGGCCGCACCCTCCGCAGCGCTGCACGTCTACAAGACCACCAACGATCTCGACGGCTTCAACTGGTCGGCGGACCTGATCAAGGCCCTGCACCACGCCGTCCAGCAGGACGTGCGCATCTTCAACCTCTCGATCGGCGCCTACAACGACTTCAACGACGGCTCGGATCCGGTCGAGCAGACCGTCGACTGGGCGCGCGAGAAGGGCATGCTGGTGGTGGTCGCCGCGGGCAATGAGGCGCAGACCTTCGGGCACGTGCAGTTCACCCTGGGGCCGGGCGAGAGCTCGCCGGTCTTCAATTACGTGATCCCGAACTTCTTCCCGGAGACCTACCAGGATCCGCACGGATTCCAGGTGATCTGGCGCGACGGCGAGGCCGGCGACGGCAACCTGAGCCTGACCGCCGGCGGGCTCGAGCCCGGCGAAGGCTTCGGTGAGCAGTACCTGGCGGTCAGCACGCGCGAGACCGAATCCAAGCGCTTCGTCCTGGAGGTCGACGTGGCTCCCGGAGGCCAGCGTGTGATCCCGCTGCAGCTCTCCAACACGGCCAGCTCGGGAGCGCCGGTGGTGGTGCACGTGTACCGCATGTTCGGGCTCGGCGGACTGACCTCATCGACCTCGACCTCGACGGTGATGAGCCCGGGGCTGGCGGACCGCGCGCTGTGCGTCGGCGCCTGGACCAGCAAAGAGAGCTACGTTGCGGCGGACGGCTCCCCGGTGCCGATCCCCGCGGCCCAATTCGACGGTCTGGCACCCTTCTCCGCCCACGGCCCGCGCATCGACGGACTGGCCAAACCCAACCTGTGCGCCCCCGGGGTGGCGATCATTTCGGCGCGCTCGGGCAGCGCTCCGGCGGCGGCCCTCGAGCTGATCGACGACGACGGCCAGTTCGGCGAAGGCAGCGTCAACTACCAGGTGCGCAGCGGCACCAGCTTCGCCGCCCCGATGGTCGCGGCCGCCGCGGCCCTGCTGCTCGAGGCCGCGCCGCAGCTCAGCGCCGACGAGCTCGAAGCCGCCCTGCTCGCCGCCTGCCCGGAGGTGGCCAGCCCCGACAACAAACGCGGAGCCGGGCGGCTCGACGCCCAGGCCGCCCTGATCGCCGTGACCGGGGCCGGCTGCCAGCCGCTGATCCCCTCGGCCAAGCAGCTTTCGATCGGCACCGGCGGCCGGGTCGATTTCCGCATCGAAGCCGGGGCGCAGAACGCCGGGCGCTTCTACATGCTGCTCGGCAGCGCCAGCGGCACGGAGCCGGGGCTGCTGCTCGAAGGCCAGTTCCTGTTGCCCCTGGTCCCGGACGGCTACCTGCTGTCGAGCCTAGCCGTCGACGGGGCCCTGCCGCTGACCCTCAACTTCGGCCTCCTGGACGCCAGCGGCCGCGGCCTGGCGCGCTTCGAGCTACCCCCCGCGGTCAATCCGGCCCTGGTCGGCAAGCGTGCCCACCACGCGGCGCTGGTGTTCGGCGCGGAGCCTGCGCCCACCTGGATCCAGCTGGTCAGCAATGCGACCAGCCTCGATCTGCTGCCCTGATCCGCGCCGGCCGGGCCAGCGGACGGCGCTCGGCCCGGAGCGATCCTTCGGCCCATCGCGCCGGGTCACAGGTCGCGACGTTCTAGGCTTGCGGGTTCCGCCAGGGCGGGTGCCGCGCGCCCGCTTCCCTCGCCGCCGGGCCGCCGATCGAGGCCCGCTTCGACCCGCAGGAGCGGGGTGAAGTAGCGGTAATAGACCTCCAGCGACAGCACCGCCAGCGCGGTGGTGTAGACGCTCTGCTCGTCGGTGTCTCCGGCGTAGTCGAGGGCGTAGGTGCAGATCGGTTCCCAGGACCCATCGGCGCGCTGGGCCGGCAACAGCGTGTCCTTGAGGGCGGCGTTCCAGCGCTCCCAGGCGGAGCCGCCGATGCGGAAGCTGGCCAGGGTGGCGTAGTAGATGAAGTACAGGTTGCCCTGGCCGCGGCGCACGAAGGCGTCGTCGCTGACGCGCGCGTGCCGCAGGGGCATTCGCCGCTGGATGAAGTCGCGCGCGGGAGCGAACTCGGGGGCGCCGAGATCGGCGCCGAACAGGCCCAGCACGAACAGGGCCGCCGGCGTGGAGGCCGGCAGGGTCGGCCAGCTCGAGCGCAGGCGCTCCGGATCGTGGCTGTAGCGGAAGGCGCCCAGACCCGGGTCGAAGGCGCGCTCGAAGAAGCCCCGCGCGGCGTCCAAGGGGGCGTCGGGCACCTCGATCCCGCCCAGGCGGGCCGACTCGAGGGCCATCACGCACCAGGCGCTGACCGAGGTGCGCGGCCAGCCGTCGTCGCCGCGCTGACCGCGCTCGAGCTCGGGATAGAAGTAGCCCCAGCCGCCCTGGCGGCGCGGATCGCTGCGCCGATCCTGCGCGGCGAGCAGGTGCCGGGTCGCGGCCTCGATCGGCGCCCGCAGGCGTGGATCGCGCTCCAGGGCGTAGGCCTCCGCCAGGGCGTAGGTCGCGATCGCATGGCTGTAGGGGCCCGTATCGCCGAAATGGCCCGAGCGCTGGCCTTGCACCGCCAGCAGGAAGTCGATCGCCCGCTCCACGGTCGGCGCGTAGGGTCCGGCGGCGCCCGGGGTGTGCCCCGCGCCCAGGAAGGCCAGGAGCGCCAGGCCCGTGTTGCCCACGCAGACGTAGCCGTACTTGGGATCGAAACGCTGGCCGTCGCCCCAAAAACCCTGCGGGTCTTGGATGCTGGCCAGATAGGCCAAACCGCGGGCCACCGCGTCCTCGGTGCGCTGGTCGCCGCCGAAGGCGCTCAGCGCTTCGGCCCGCGCCGAACCCCGGCGGGATTGGAACGGGGTGCCGCGCCAGTCCTCGGGCTCGCTGGCCAGGACGGCGTCGCGCTCGCGCGGGGCGGCCGTTTCCATGCGCGGGGTTTGCGGCGCAGGCAGGTCGGGCCAAGCAGCGGAGACACGCAACGCGGGGGCGCTCGCCGCCTCGGGGGCGCGACGCTCGAAGCGCCGGGGATTCAGCGGCGGACCGAGCGAAAGGGCGGCGAGTTCCGCGCCGTCGCGACGGGTTGTCGCCGGCCCTGGCACCGAGGCGGGCGCCCGGGCCCTGGCCTCCGCCGCTGAGCCGTCGTCCCCGGGAGCCGGGCGCAGCAAGCCGTCCAAGGCCCGCGCGGACCCGCGGCGGCCGTCGAAGCGCGCTGAGGCTCCGGCCTCGGCCAGCGCCTCGCCGAGCACGGCGCCCGCCGAAGCGGGCCCCGCTGAAGAGCCGAGCTCCGCAGACCCCAGCGGCACGGCGAGTTCCGCGGACGCCAGCGGACCGCGAGACAGCGGGTCGGGCCTGGGCTGGTGGGGAAAACGGGGCGCCGGGGCGCCGGGCGCGGAGTCCCGGCGCCGGGCGGTGCCGACCGCGTCCGCCAGCTGGCTCCAGGCCGCGACGGACCCTCCGGGCTCCGCGGCGCCCCCTTCGGACGAGCGCGGCCCCTCCGCGGACCTGAGCGGGGCCGGCGCGGGAGCGGGAACGGCCAGATCCGCCGCCCGGCCGAAAGCCTCTGCCCCACGCGCCAGATCCGGTTCGACGCGCGCAAAGGCCGCCTTGGGCAGATCGCCGGCGCCGTCGGCGTCGGGTGCGGAACGAAGCGGCGCCAGGCGCTCGCCCGGCAGCGTGGTCCCCTGAGACGGGCCCGCAGGACGGTCGGCCAGCGGATCGGCGGGGAGTTCGGCCAGCGGGCGGCGCGCGGGCCCAGGGGGCGCGTCGAAGGCGAAGCGCGGCCCGGCCGCGATGCCGAGCGCGGACGGCTCCAGCGCCGGGGCGCTGGCCTCCTCGGCGCGGCTCGGGCGGCGGGGCTCGGCCGAGAGCGCCGCCAGCTCGAGGGCCTGCGGCTTGGAAGTCGCACGCCTTGCCGCCCGTTCGAGAGGAGCCTCGGGGAGCGCGGCAGAGGGCAGCGCGGGAGCCGGTTCGAGAGCCAGGGAGGCGGCCGGGTCCGCGGTCTCGCCCAGCGGGTCCCTGGGGCTCGACGGGCGGCGTTGCGCCGCGGCAGGGCCCGAGGCGCCCGCGGGCCCGCGCAGCAGCCCGAGCTGGCCTCCGCGCGCCTCCAGGGCCGGCGGATCGTCCGCCACCAAGCGCACCGACAGACGCGTGCCGCGGGACTCGCTGGCCGAGCCCTCGGACGAGCGCAGGCCGCGCGCTCCCCACAGCAGCAGCAGGTGCGCGAGCAGCGAGATCACGTAGCAGCGGTACAGCACGTCCATGGCGCGCCAGCGCTTGGCCAGCCAGGCCAGCAGCGCCAGCAGCAACAGCAGGCTCAAGGCCAGGATCTCGCGCCAGGCCGGCGGCGGGCTCGGCCGGGCGAACAGCTCCTCGCTCTCGGCCCATTGCAGACGCGGCTCGCCGGCCTCGGGGGCCCGGTCGAAGAGCAATTCGAAACCGCGGCCCAGCGGCAACGGCGCGCGCTCGGCCCCCGGCCCGTTGAGCGGGCGCACGGCCTGAGCCTCGACGAAGCGCCCGCCCTGCTCGAGGGCCCGATAGAGGTCGAAACCGCCCGCGCCGCCGGGGCGGTCCGATGCGAACCACAGGGCCTGCCCGCCGGGCGACAGGCGCGGCTCGCGCTCGTCGAAGGGGCTGCACAGGGCCTCGAGACGCTGCAGCGCCGCCGCGGTCGCCAGCGGGCCATCGCCGTCTTCGAAGCTGCCCAGATACAGATCGTGATCGCGCCCGCGCGGATCGTGGCGCGTCGAGCTGAACAGCAGTCCTGTGGACCCGAAGGCGCTCGGATCGAGCTCGTCGGCGGCGCTGTTCCAGGGCTCGGGCAGGTGCTCGAGCAGGCTGGCCTCCCCCTCGTCGAAGCGCGCCCGGTACAGGTCGAATCCGCCGGCGCCGCCAGGCCGGTTGGAGGCGAAATACAGCCAAGAACCGACGAAGGCCGGCGCCAGCTCGTCCGCGGGGCCGAAGGGCCCCGGCAGAGGCCGCGAGGGACCGCGCCGCAGGCCATCGGGCCCGCGCTCGAGGCGCGCCACGAACAGGTCGGCGCCGCGGCCGCGCTCGCCGACCTGAAAGACCAGGTAGCGGCCGTCGGGACTGACCGCGGGCGCCCGCTCGGCGCCGCTCTCCGCCGGAGCCCCGAGGTCTCCCCGCGGCTGCCAGGCCGCGTAGCGCAGCGCGGGATCGCCCGCGGCGAGGGCCGCCTGCCCGGCGCTGAAGCTCTTGGCGCTGGCGAGCTGCGGGCGCAGCCGCAGCCAGCCGAGCAGGAAACCCGCGCCCAGCAGGGCCAGCACGATCACCAGGTCCTTGGAGCGCTGCCCCCAAGCCCCGCGCGCCTGCACGTCGGGTCGCTGCGCTTGCGCTTTCATGGGGACGCGGCGGGGGCCTTCGAGGCGCGCCCGATTCAGCCCTCGCGGGTGGCCAAGGCGGCGTTGGTCAGGCCGGCCAGCCGGCATAAATCGAGCACGGCCACGACGCGGCCGTACTCGAGACCGCGGTCCGCGCGCACGAGCAGCGCGCGCCGGCTGTCGACCCGCGCCAGCTCGGCCAGCCGGCCGGGCAACTCGGCGCTGCTGAGGTCCTGGCCATCGAGGCGCAGGGCTCCGCCCGGCAGCAGGTCGAGCACCAGCTCGCGCGGGCTGTCGCCGGGGGCGGCGCTGCGGGCCTCGGGCAGATCCAGGTCGAGCTGCTGCTCTTCGCGGGCGAAGGAGGTCGCCACCATGAAGAAGATCAGCAGCAGGAACACCACGTCGATCAGCGGCGCCATGTCGAGGGCGGCGTCGCCCTCGTTGTCGAGCTCGAGGCGCATGGCTCAGCGCACCTCGGCGGGCGGGCTCGGGCGCGGGTTGGCCAGCGTGCGCTCGAGCAGCCGCTGGCCATCCTCGATGCGCCGCGCGAAGCGTTCGATGCGGGCCCGAAGGCCGTGGTGGCCAACGATCGCCGGGATTGCCACGGTCAAGCCGGCCGCGGTGGTCACCAGCGCCTGGGTGATGCCGCCGGCGAGCTGTTCCGGCCGGCCGAGCCCGGAGGAATCCGCGATGCGCCCGAAGGCTTCGATCATGCCCCAGACCGTGCCAAGCAGGCCGAGCAGGGGCGCGATCGACCAGACCACCTGCAGGGGCCTGAGGCTGGCCTGCAGGCGCTTCAGTTCGCTGCTGGCCAGGTCCCCCACCAGGCGGTCGCGCTCGCTGGCCGGCGCCGCCGCTTGTTCGAGCCCCACGCCCAGGATGCGGCCGAGCAGCGGCGCCTCGGGGCCGCACAGGGCCAGGGCCCGGGCGGGTCCCTGGGCGGCCGCGGTCTCGGCCACCTGGCGCAGGAACCCCTGGCCGCCCAGCCGCGAACCGCGCAGCGCGATCCAGCGCTCGACCCACGTGGCCAGGGCGACCACCGAGCACAGCGCGATCGGGATCATCAGCGGACCTCCGGCCAGCAGCAGCTCGAGCAGCGTCTCGCTGCCCGCCGGCGCGGCGCCGGCGACCTGAGCCTGGGCCGGCCCGGCCGCGGCGCACAGGAAAACGAGCGCGCCCGCCAGCCGGGCACGGCGATGGTTCGGAGCTGCGGGCGGAGCTGCGGGCGGCCGCGCCCGGGGGCGGAGCGGCGCGGGTCGTGCTTCGAAGGTGGGTCGGCGCATGGTGTCGCTGGGGTCCCTAGGAAGACCGGGGGGGCTCGGGGCGGTTGCAGGGCAAAGCGGATTCAGCGCGCGCTGCCCAGTCGCTGGCGCGCGGCTTCGGCCAGGGGATGCTCGGGGTAATCGCGCAGCAGCTCGGCGAACTGCTCGCGGGCGCGCTCGGGCCGGCCCAGGCTCTCGAGCACCTCGCCGGCCCCGAACAGGGCGCGCGCGACCGCATCGCCGGGCTCGTACAGCACGGCCAGCTTGAGGTACTCGGTCAGCGCCGCTTCCAGGGCGCCCTCGGCGCGCGACAGCTCGGCCAGCTCGAGCTGGGCCTCTGCCGCCAGGGCGCCGCGATCGAGTTCGAGCACGCGCAGCAGGGACTGCCGAGCCGGCCGCAAGGCGCCGCTGGCGCGCTGGGCCCGCCCGCGGGCCAGTTCGGCCTGGGCTCGCTCGGGCGCTTCGCCGGCGGCCGCGAGCCAGGTCTCCAGCGCCTCCAAGGCTTCCCGGGGCTGCCCGAGCCGCTGGCGCGCCAGACCGAGGCGCAGCAACGCCGACTGCCGCAAGGCATGCCGCGGCCAGCGCGCGAGCAGGGTCTCGTAGCCCTGCGCGGCGCCCGCCAGATCGCCGGCCGAACGGCGCGCTTCCCCCAGCAGATAGGCCGATTCGCCGGCCAGCTCGCCGTTCGGAAACG
>JBIKLM010000486.1:0-3226 GCA_044359835.1 Planctomycetota bacterium | reverse complement strand
TCCGGCGGTAGCCACGGGCGCTTCCACAACCTCTACGGGCAATGGATGGCCGAGGCCACGCGCCAGGGCGCCCTGGCGGCCCGGCCGGGCGAGCGGCCGTTCGTGTTGACCCGCGCCGGCCACCTGGGAGCGGCGCGCTTCGCGGCCACCTGGACCGGCGACAACCAGGCGCGCTGGGAGGACCTCGGCTGGGCCGTCTCGATGGTGCTGTCCCTGGGCCTGTGCGGACAGCCCTTCAGCGGCCCCGACGTGGGCGGATTCTTCGGCGATCCGGAGCCCGAGCTGTTCGAGCGCTGGTTCGAGCTGGGGCCCTACCTGCCGTTCTTCCGCGGCCATTCGGACAAGGGCTCGTGCCGCAAGGAGCCCTGGTCCTTCGGGCCCCGCGTGGAAGCCAGCGTGCGCGGCAACCTGTTGCTGCGCGAAGCGCTGCGCCCGCGGCTCGCGCGCTTGATGGCCGAGGCCGCGCGCACGGGCCTGCCGGCGGCGCGGCCCCTGTTCTTCGCCGCGCCCGGGCGCGCCGATCTGGCCGCGGTCGGCGATCAATTCCTGCTGGGCGACGATCTGCTGGTGGCGCCGGTGCTCGAGCGCGGCGCGCGCGAGCGGCGCGTGGTGTTCCCGCCGGGCCGCTGGCGCGCCATTTGGCCGGAGCACGGCGCGCCGGACGAGCGCTTCGACGGCGAGGACGGCCCGCGCACCCTGCCGGCCCCCCTCGGCCGCGCGCCGGCCTTCCTGCGCGACGGCGCGAGCCTGTGAGCGCCTGAGGAGCGCCCGATCCGGGCCGGCCAGGGTCGAGCGCGCGCCGCGAGCGCAGAACCGCGGCCCGCGCTCGAAGCGGGAGCGCTGGGCGCGCGCGGATCAAAGCTCCTTCATCACGCGGCGCAGCTCGGCCAGCCCGTTCTCCATGCGCCGGCCGCTGTGATTGTCGAGCCAGACCAGGCCCATCCAGCGATGCACCGGATTCCAGCCGAGATAGCCGCTCTCGGTCCAGGTGACCTCGACCATGCGCACCTTGTTCTCGAGCTCCCGGGCCCGGAAGGTCATCTGGGAGGGCGGACGCTGGGGCTCCTGGAAGGCGAAATCGACGCCGTCTTCTTCGTCGTAGCGCGTGATGCGCAGCTCGCCGGTGCCGAGGCGCGGCCCGCGCCAGCGCCGGAAGGCCGATTCGCCCACGGGGTCGTTGGAGAGCGTGACCGAGAGGCCCGGGTCGAGCTTCTTGGCGAAAGGGCTCCAGTCGTCCCAGGTGCCGAGGTCGCCGACCACCGCGTAGACATCCTCGGGCACGCCGTGCATCTCGAGGGACCGCTGGACCTCGAAGCGCGCGGGCAAGAGCAGGCCCACGCCTCCGAGCAGGGCGCCGATGGCCAGCAGGGCCTTGAACAGGAATTGCAGCATGGCGAGGTCGGACTCGGGAAAGCCCGGAGGGGCCCGATCGAGGGGAGTTCCTGGCGCTGTTTCGACCGTTTCTGTCAAGATCTATGAGCCCGAGGCCCCATGAGCGCCCAGCCCGCCGCGAAAAGCTCGTCCGAGGCGCCCGAACCGGGGCTGGCGGAGCTGGTGACGCGGGCGGCCGGCGGCGAGGCCCAGGCCTGGGCGTCCCTGGTGGAGCGGCTCGGCCCGCTGGTCCTGAGCGCGGTGCGCGGGCAAGGGCTGGAGGAGTCCGAAAAAGAGGACGTCTTCCAGGAGACCTGGCTGTCGCTGCACGCCCATCTGCGGCTGCTGCGGGACCCGGCGGCCCTGCCCAAATGGGTGGCGGTCACCGCGCGTCGGCATGCCTGGGCCCTGGTCCGGCGCTCGCGGGCGCGCCGGGACCTCGAGACGGTGGCCGCGGCCGAGGCGCGGGAGAGCAGCCTGGAGGGCCTCGAGGACATCGAGCGGCTCGACCTGCAGCGGCGGGTCTGGTCCGCCCTCCAGCGCCTGCCGGAGCGCTGCCGGCGGCTGATCGAAGCCCTGCATTTCGCCCCGGAACCCGCCAGCTACCAGGCCCTGGCGGACAGCCTGGGCATGCCCCCGGGCTCCCTCGGCCCGACCCGCCAGCGCTGCCTCGAGCGCCTGGCGCGCCTCCTGACCCGCGTCGATCGCGAGCTGCACGATTGATCGTCCTCGGGGGCTGCGGGGTCCCACGGGCAGAACCGGGACGCCGGGACGCCCCTGCAATCTGGGGCGATTCGGCTTGGGCTGCGGGCCGGGAGGCCCCGCCGCGGGGGGCGACCTGGGCGCTCGCGGCCCCAAAGCCTCTCAGCCTTGCCTGGGGCCCGGACCCGGGCGCCCCCCCTGGCCCCGGGGCAGGTCTGGCCCAGCCGGGCCCTCTGCCGCGCCCTCTGCCCGGCGCTGCCCGGCCGCTGCCGAGCACGCCGGGGCGCCCCCCCGCGGCCCCCGCCCCGGCCCGCTCGGTCCCGGTCGCCCGCTTTCCCAGCGCGGTTCCGCCTCTCAGAAAATCGCCGGCGCCTGTATCAGGGTCCCCAGCGAAGCCTCCTCGACCGCAGCCCCTCGGCGCTCCCCCATGTCCTGTCTGCGACGCACGCCCCTCTGGCAGCTGGCCCTCGAGCAGGTCTCGGGCGGGGCCGCGGCGGGCGACTTGGCCCCGGCGCGCGCGCACCTGGCGAGCGGCTGCGAGCGCTGCAACCGGCGTCTGTCGAGCTACCTCGGAATCCTCGGCGCCGTGCGCAGCGGACCCCTGCCGGAGCCCGGCGCCGACCTGCTGGGCCGCGCTCGGCGCCTGGCGGATCCGGCCGTGGCGGCCCTCGGGGAGTGGCTGGCGCAGCCGCTGCCCTGGCCGGCGGCCCAGCCGGCCCTGCGCGGTCTGCGCATCAGCTCGGAGCGGCGCCTGTATCGGGCCGGGCCCTATGAAGTCGACCTGGCGCTGATGGACAACGGCACCCTGGTCGGCCAGGTCTGGGCGCGGGATCCGGCGACCCCCACGCCGGGGGACGGCGCCTGCGTGCTGTTCTCGGACGGGGAACCGATCGTGGTGCCGATCGAGTCCAACGGGGACTTCCGCATCCCGTCGCCGCCCCCGGGACCCTATTCGCTGTGCCTCGAGGTCCGCGGTGCCCGCATCGTGGTCGAGGGGGCCCTGTCCGAGCGCGGCTGACAGGCTGAGAAAGAATCGTCTCGGGCTGCGCCCGAGCAGTCAGACCAGCCTGTCAGCATGCCTTTGGGCCGCCATCCGGCGGCCGCAGAGGCTGGGATCGTCGCTGCGCGCCGATTTTTTCCCAGCCTCTGGCAG
>JBIKLM010000485.1:0-3232 GCA_044359835.1 Planctomycetota bacterium | reverse complement strand
AGTACGGACAGAATCCGCCAGCCATCCCCCCCGAGATCTCCTTCGAGGGCCCTCGCCGGGATGGCCTAGATGCAGTGCCGGGAGATGCAGTGCCGCACACCAGTGGTCTCGGTTCGCTCTCGGCTCTGGACCTCCAGGGGGGCCCTTGCGCTCCGCCGCCGATCGCGCCGCCCCGTTGGGTGCGGCGGCGCGATCGGCGACGGAGTTCCAGGGCCTCGGGCAGGCCTGCTTCGTGTGGCTTTGTCGACCCGATCCACGGGTCCGAAATGGGTCGCTCGTGATTCGAGAGCGCGACCGCAGTCCCCGGGACGGATCGCCGGATTCTCTCAGAGCGGAGCGGAACCGCTGGGGGTCTTGCGCTGCTGCGGCTCGGGCTGAGCTGCGGGCTGAGCTGCGGGTCGGCGAGGGATCGCGCGGGCCACCGGCGGTGCCTCGCGCTGCCGGTGCTGGGGCGGCTGAGCGCAGCTCCAGCGCGGGAACTGGAGGCCAGCGAAGCGCGAATATCCGGCGCCCGCCTGCGGATCTTCCAGGCGGGGCCACGGGTCCGGGGCGCCGGGTGCCGCAGTGCGAATTTCTTGCCCTCGACGAGCGCCGACCGATCGGCCGGCGGCCAGCCCGGCTAGAACTCTAGCCATCGGAGCCACACCCATGGATGCGCAGCGACCCTCCTCTCGGACCCGAGCGGTCCTGGCCCTCGGCCTCGGCCTGATCGTTTCCTCGCCGCTGCGGGCCCAGGAGGCGCGGCCCCCCGCGGCCTTCCTGCCCAAGGACAGCGCCGTGGTGATCGAACTGTCCGGCGGCGCCGAGTTCATCGCCGCGCTCGAGCGCGTGCCCCTCGATCCGCCTTGGGCGCCGCCGCCGGCCGGCCGCGCGCCCTGGCGCCGCGATTACGAGCGCCTCGAAGGTTTCCTGGGCGCGCCGCTGCCCGAGGTGCTGGCGCGGCTCTCCGACCGGGGCGCGGCCCTGGGGCTCGTGCCGAGCGGCGCCGATTGGCAGGCCTGTCTGGTGCTGTGGGCCTCGGACGCGGAACGGAGCCGGAGCGAGCTCGAGCGCCTGCTGAACGAAGTCGCGCGGCGCTACGGCGTTCCCAAGCTGTTCGAACAGCCCAGCGAGCGGCGCGGCGAGGCCGAGCTGTGGGCCATCGGCGAAGAGCTCTGGGTGGCGCGCCAGGGTCCGCGCATCCTGGCCAGCGGCTCGCGGGCCCTGCTGCTCGAAGGGCTCGAGCGCTTGTCGGATCCGGGCGCGCTCGGGCTCTTGGCGGAGCCGGGCCCGAGCCGGGCCCGGGCCCTGCCCGCGCCGGACCGCGGCCTTTGGATGTGGCTCGATCCCAACCGCCTGCGGGGCGCGCGCACGGACATCGATTGGAACGGCCTGGATGGGCTGCTGACCAAGCCGGAGGGTCTGCTGAGCCTGGGCGCGGGCCTCGCTTGCCTGCCGCGGGCCACGGACTGGGCCCTCAGCGCGGAAGCCGAGGACGGAGCGCTGCGGGTCGCCTTCGGCGGCTTCGGACTGGACGCGTTGCCCCCGGGCCTCTTGCCCAGCTCCCCCACCTCGCCGCGCGAATTCCTGCGCCATCCGGAGAATCTCGGCCAGGCGCTGCTGCACCGGGACTGGCCCACGGCGACGCGCGAGCGCGGCCGCTTGTTCGAGCCGGGCGCCCTGGCGCAGTTCTCGGCCAAGCTCGAAGAGCTGCAGATCTTCTTCGGCGGCCTGCGCCTCGGCGAGGACGTGCTGGCGCGCCTCTCGCCCTGGTGGCAGGTGGCCCTGCGGCCGGTGCCGTTCCCCGCGGGCACGGCCCCGGGCCTGCCGCTGCCGGGGGCGGTCCTGTTCCTCGAGGTCCCCGACGACCCGCGCCTGGCCCACGCCCTGGAAGCCGCCTTCCAGACGCTGATCTCGCTCAGCAACGTGGAGAGCGCCCAGCAGGGCCGGCCGCCCCTGCGGCTGGCCGCCAAGCTGGCCGGGCAGCGCTCCTACTCCGTGGCCACGCCCATGCCGCTGGCCGAGGGCGAGGTCGGCGATCTGCGCTACAACCTGGCCCCGGCCCTGTGCCTGACCGACGGCGGGCTGCTGCTCGCCAGCCACGAGGCGCTCCTGCTGGACGTGCTCGACGAGCTCGAAAAAGCGGCGCCCCTGGCCGCTCCTGCGGAAGTCCTCGAGCTCTCCGGCGCGGAGCTTGCGGACTGGGCCGAAGCCCAGGTGAGCGGCCTCGAGCTGCTGGCCCGGCTGCGCGGCCAGAGCCAGCCGCTCGGCCCCTGGATCGAATGGCTGCAAAGCCTGTGGCTCGAAGCCCGGGTGGATTACGGCCCGGACGCGATCCGTTTCGCCGCCTGGCTGGAGCAGCGGCGGTGAAGGGCTCCGACGCAAAGCTGCTGGCCCCCTACGGCGCGGGCCCCGGGACCTTCGGCCCCGCCGAGGCCGGGCACCTCTTGCGCCGCGCGGCCTTCGGAGCGAGCCCGGCGCGCCTCGAACAGGCCGTCTCCGCGGGCCTCGAAGCGACCCTGGAGGAGCTCGTGGCCGCGGCCGCCGCACCCGCTGCGGACCCCGAACAGGCCCGCATCGAAGCCTTCGGGCTGCTGCCGCTGGTGCAGGCCTTTTTGGTCGGTCGCGCGCTCTCGCCGGACGGCAGCGCGCCGGCCGCCGCGCGCCTCTCCGAACGGCTGATGTGGCTTTGGCACGGGCACTTCGCCACCTCGGACCACAAGGTGCGCGATCCGGTGCTGATGCATCGCCAGCTCGAGCTGCTGCGCCGGCTGGGCGGCGGCGATTTCCGCGCGCTGGTGCGGGGCGTGCTGGTCGACGGGGCCATGCTGATCTGGCTCGACGGCGCGCTCAACACCGCCGGCGACCCCAACGAGAACCTGGCCCGCGAGCTCCTGGAGCTGTTCTGTCTGGGGCGCGGCAATTACACCGAAACCGACGTGCGCGAGGCCGCCCGCGGCCTGTCGGGCTGGCGCATCGAGGGCCGGCGGGTCTGGTTCGACCCCGAGCGCTTCGATGCGGGCGAAAAGCGCCTGCTCGGCCAGCGCGGGCGCTTGGACGCGACGGGAGTAGCCGACGCCGTGCTGGCCCATCCGGCCGCGCCGCGCTGGGTCGCGCGCCGGCTGATCTCGAGCTTCGTGTGCGATGCGCCCTGGCCGGAGCTCGAAGCCGAGCTGGCCGGGGAGCTCGTGCGGCGCGAGTTCCAGATCCTGCCGACGCTGCGGGCCCTGCTGGCTTCCAAGGCCTTCTTCGA
>JBIKLM010000484.1:0-3236 GCA_044359835.1 Planctomycetota bacterium | reverse complement strand
ATCGAGCTCGATCGCGAAGCCCACGAGCCGGCCGACATCCTGGTCAACGGCAAGGTCGTGGCCCGCGGCGAGATCGTCACCATCGGCGAGAACTACGGCGTGCGCATCACGCGCGTGGAGAAGTGAAGCCGGCGGGGCTGGCCCCGGCAGCGGCGTGAGCGGGACCGGCCCCGGCGGGCGGCCCTGGGCCGGGGTGTGATCGGGGGGGTCTGCCGCCGGCCCCAGTTGAGATCGAGTCTCAATCGCAGTAGGATGAGCAGGTCCCCAGCGCCCCGGCCCGACCGGCCGCGACCGCCATGCCCCTCGAAGATCCCCTGCGCGGCATCCCGCCCCTGGCCATCGATCTGATCCTGCTCGGCGCCTTCGATTGGCGCGAGCTGACCCTGCTGCTGCAAAGCCAGGGGCTGCCGGTCGAGCCAGCCGAACGGGGCTGCCTCGAATGCGCCTTCGGCGCCACCCGAGCCGCGATCCTGGCCAGCCGCGAAAGCCCGCGGTTCCGGCGCGCCCTGGCCCGCCGCATGGACCTGCTGGCGGCCGCGGAGCGGGCCCATCTGGCGCTGACCGCCAGCGGCGACCTGGGCCGGCGCCTGGGCGGGCTGCACCGGCGGCCCAGCGAGGAGGTCGTGCGCTGGCTGTGGGCCCTGGCCAGGGACCCACGCCCGGAGGCCCAGGAGGCCCTCGGGGAGCTGCTCAGCAAGCTGCACACGGCGGCCCTCTGGCTGTTCATGCGCCCGCCCCCCCTGGTCGGCCCCTGACAACTGGCGTGGCCTCCCTCCCCCGGCCGCTGGGGCCGCGGGCACAAGAGAAGGGCCCGCCCGGCGGGGCTTGGAAAACCGGGGGGGCCGGCGGGACACAGCCGGCCAGCGCCGGATCTGGGAATTTGGCCCCCTTCCGCGAGCCAAGTCCCCATGAAGACCCCCGTCGCCCCTTCTGTCCCCACCGTTTCCCAGCATGGCCGGCTCCTCCAGCGCGGGCTCGGTCGGGCGCTGCCCCTGGCGGTCGCCCTGCTGGCTGGGGTCCTCTGGGCTCCGGCGGCCTCCGCGGCGCCCCTGCAGGGGATCCCGCCCGATTCCGGTTCCGGCGCGCAGACCCACGGGGCGGCTCAGGCCCCGCAGCTGATCGAGCAATCCGCGGGACGCCTCTCGGTCACCGGCGACGACTACCGCGCCGAGTTCAGCCCGCGGGGGCTTTGGTTCCAGAGCGCCGACGGCGGGCGCGAGCTCGGCATCGAAGCGCGCTGGCTGCGCCGCGGGGCCGAGCGCCTCGAGCTCTCGCCCGCCGCGCCGGTGCACAGCGGCGTGGCGGCGCTTTACCGGCGCGGCGCGGGCATCACCGAGCGCTTCGAGCCGACCCCCGCGGGGATCGAACACAGCCTGAGCCTGGCGGGGCCGATCGGCCTCGCCGGAGACCTGGCCGTGGATTTCGACCTGTCCGGCAGCGCCCTGGACGGGCCGGCCCTCGCTCTGGGCGGCGGCTGGAACCTGTCCGGGGTTTCGATCGGCGAGCTGTGGGCCATCGACGCGGCCGGCGCCCGCACCCAGGGCCGGCTCGAGCTCGATGGCCAGCGCCTCTCCTGGGTCATCCCGGGCGAGTTCGTCGAGCGCGCCACCTGGCCGCTGCTGCTCGATCCGCTGATCGGCAGCGGCTTCCAGCTGAGCTCCCCGGCGTCCCAGCAGGTGCTCTTCGGGCCCTACGAGTCGGACTCCCAGGCCAGCGTGGCCTACGACCAGACCACGGACAGCTACCTGGCGGTCTGGACCCGCTTGGCCTTCAACCCGAACCTCGATCCGGTCACGCAGTTCACCCTGCTGGGGCAGCGCTTCAGCGCCACGGGGCAGCCGCTCGGCAACCCGATCCCGATCTCGAGCGTCAGCCCGTCGAGCTCGCCCGCCGTGGTCTCGGTCAACCGCTCGAACCGCTTCGCGGTCGCCTGGGTGCAGGACTTCTTCGGCGAAAGCCAGGTGCGTGTGCGCCTGGTGGAGGCCTCGACCGGCAACCTCTCAAACAGCCTGTTCGTGCAGGGCCTACCCCTGGACCAGATCAACCGGGTCACGATCGCCGGGGAGCCGGATGGCTCGCTGACCGCCACCGGACAGGTCTGGCTGGCCTGGGATTCCCCCAGCGGCATCCGCGGCGCACGGGTCCTCGTTCCCAACTCGCCCGCACAACCGACGATCGCGGCGAACTTCACCTGGGTCTCGGGCAGCAACCTCTCGCAGCCGGCCCTGGCGCGCACTCCCTCGGCCAGCGGGCGTCTGGGCCTGGCTTGGGTGGCCAGCGCGAACCAAGGCCAGACCAGCTCCGTGTGGGCGGGTGTCTTCACGACCACCGGCGCGTCCCTGGGCAGCGCCCAGAAAGTCTCCGGCAACGTGACACGCACCAGCGCTCCGCGCATCGACGGCGGCGATGCGGGTCCCAGCTACTACACGGTGGTCTTCGAAGGCGTGGGCACGTCCTGCGACATCTTCGGAATCAACTGCGTGGATACCTTCCGCGGTTACCGAAACGCCCTCAGTTTCAACGGGATCCTACAGGTCGGCACACCCGTCGCCTTGGCGACCGAGGAGCTTTCCCGGTCCAGCCCGAGCGTCGGCTGGCGCAACAACCGCATGTTCCTGACCTACCAGGAGATCGCGGACAGCCCGGTCGAGGGCAAGCTGTTCTCCCTGCGCCTGCTCGAGTGCGATCCGAAGACCGGCGCCATCGTCGACGGACCCACGACGATCGAGTCCTACACATCGCTGCTCTCCTCCAACGGGAACTACACCGACACCGCGGTCTGCCTGGATGCTTCCGGCGGCGACCCGAGCGCGTCGCGGGGCGTCCTGCTCTACAGCCGCGCATTCGAAACCTTCATCGTCGCCAGCTCGGACGTGATCCGCGGCCGCTTCCTGAGCGCCTTCTCGCCCCTGGCCAGCGCCATCGACTTCGGCGGCGCCTGCGGCCTGGGCGGCGGGGCCTACCAGGTCAGCTCGCCCCCGGCGGTGGGCAACGGCAGCTTCCGCGCCCGGCTGCTGTTCCCCGGCACCGGCACCAGCGTGGCGGTCTTCAACCTGGCCTTCTCCGGGGTGCCGATCCCCTGCGGCACCTGCCAGTGGGTGCCCTTCGAGTTCACCACCGTGCTGCCGGGCAACCCCAACCTGGTGGAGCTGGCGCTGCCGATCCCCTGCAACCCCGCCCTGATCGGCATCGAAGTGCTGAGCCAATGGACCGTCGTCAAGCCCAGCGCCAACGAC
>JBIKLM010000483.1:0-3238 GCA_044359835.1 Planctomycetota bacterium | reverse complement strand
CCCCGCAGGGGCCGGCACGGCCGAGCGGCGCCACCCAAGAGGCCGCGCCCTCGCCGCCGGCCCCGCTGCCGCCCGAAACGCCCCAGATATCGCAGGGGTCTGAGGATCCGGCACAGGACGCCGCGCCCGAGACCAGCGAGGCCTCCGCGGAGCCCGCGCCGACGATCGAGCTGGACGCCGCCGCTCTAGCGGCGGAGCTCGAAGCGCTGGCCGCGCGCTTCCCGGATCGCACCCGCCTGTCAACCTACGGGAGCTCCGTGGGCGGGCTGCCCCTGTGGTGCCTCGAAGCGCGCGGACCGGAAGCGGACCCGCAAGCTCCGGCCCTGCTGCTGGTGGCGGCCTTGGACGGCTGGCGCTGCTTCGAGACGCGCGCCGCCCTGAGCCTGGCCGAGGCGCTGCTGGTCGGCGAATGGCCCGGCGTCGAAACGGCGCAGCGCGAAAAGGCCCGCGGCGCGCGCCTCTTGCTGGTGCCGCGCGCCGATCCCGACGGGGCGGCGGAACGCCTGGCGGGCGCGACGGCGCCCCCGCGGCCCGCGCCCCTCGACCAGCGCCCCCTGGACAGCGACCGGGATGGCCGCGTGCGGGATGGCCAGCTGGCCGACCTGGACGGGGACGGAGCCCGGCGCTGGATGCGCTTCGAGCACAAACGCGGCACGCTGCTGCGCGATGGGGACGAACCGCGCCTGCTGCGCGCTCCCCGCGCGGAGCAGGGCGAGCGCGGAACCTGGCGCCTCGAGCCGGAGGGCCTCGACGGCGACGGCGATGGGCGCATCGCCGAGGATCTTCAGAGCCCGGAGCGGCCGGCCTTGCAGTTCCCGCCGGGCTGGCTCGAACACAGCGCCCCGGGCGGCCCCTGGCCCGGCCACCTGCCGGAGGCGCGCGCCCTGATGGATCTGGTGCTGGCGCACCCGGAGCTGTGGGGCGCGCTGGTGCTCGACGCCTACGACAGCCTGGTCGCCCCCGCGGAGGCGGCCGGGGGCGGGCGTCTGCCTGCGCCCGGGTTCCTGGCGGCGGACCTGCCCTGGGCCAAGGCCCTGGGCGAAGCCTATCGCGAGCACACCGGCATCGCCGAGCGGCCGCGCGGCGAGCCCGCCGGTCGCTTCGAGCGCTGGCTCTACGAACACCGCGGCCTGTGGACCGTTTCGGCGCGGCTCTTCGACCTGCCGGTCGGCCCGGCGGCTGCAGAGGCGACCCCGGCCGAGGCCGGCCAGGGCGGCCCGGAGAGCGCCGCGGCGAGCCCGCGCAGCCAGCGCAAGCCCGCGTCAGGGGACGGGAACTTCGAGCGCGACGCGGGCCGCCTGCGCTGGATCGACGCCCGGCCCGAGGAGGCCTGGCGTTTTGCGCCCTGGACGCCCTTCGAGCATCCCGAGCTGGGTCCGGTGGAGCTGGGCGGCTGGCACCCCTTGGCGAGCTACGACCCGCCCGCGGGCGAGCGGCGCCCCCTGACCGAAGGCCTGACGCGCTTCCTGGCCGAGCTCCTGGCCTCCCGGCCGACGGTCGACTTCGGCCGCATCGAAGCCGAGGCCCTCGGCGCGGGCCTCTATCGCCTGGAGGTCGAGCTGCTCGACCTGGGCCGCGCGCAGAGCCCCTCGGCGGCCGCCGAGCGCGCGCGCAGCGCCGCGCCAGTCTTCCTGCGCTTCCTGCTGCCCGCGGAATCCACGCGCCTGGCCGGCGACCTCGAACAGCGCGGCGAGGGCTTCCCCGGACCGGGCCGCTCGCGCCTGCACACGCTGCTCTTGAGCGGCCGCCCCGGCCAGAGCGTCTCGATCGACCTTGCGACCCCCAACGCCGGCCGCGCGCGCCGGGAAGTGAGCCTGCCGTGAGCCAGCCCCGCTCCCCCCGCGAGCCCCGCCTGCCGCAGGGACGCTCCGCCCGGCGCTGGATCCAGCGCATCTCCCTCGGCGGCACCGTTTTCGTTTTGGCCGCGGCCCTGGGCCTGGGCCAGGCCGCCCCGCCGGCCCCGTCGAGCCCGAGGCTCGAAGGCCGATCGGCCGCGGATGAAGCGCGTCCCCATCCGCGCGCCGAGGACACCCGCCGCCCGGGCTTTCCGGGTCTGGCGGCGAACCGCGCCCCCAAGGTCGAAATCCCCTGGAATCGGCTCTATCCGCTCGACGAGCTCTACGCCCACTTCGAGCGCCTGGCCGCGGCCTACCCGGGCTGGCTCTCCGGCGAGGTCATCGGCCATTCGAGCGAGGGCCGCGAGCTGCGCGTCTACACGCTCGGCAAGCCCCGCGGGGACGCCGCGCCGCTGCCGGCCATGTGGATCGACGGCAACGTGCACGGCAACGAGGTGCAGGGCTCCGAAGCGATCCTGTACCTGTGCTGGTACCTGCTCGAGAACGAAGCCACCAACCCGCGCGTCGCCGAGCTGCTCGAGCGGGCGCGCTTCTACCTGTGCCCCTCGGTCAACCCGGACGGGCGCGACCTTTGGTTCCATGGCGCGAACAGCGCCAACTCCTCGCGCAGCGGCACGCAGCCGCTCGATTCCGACCGCGACGGCCGCTTCGACGAAGATCCCGCCAACGACCTGGACGGGGACGGCTCGATCACGCAGATGCGCAAGTACCTGCCGGGCGAAGGCGATTTCCGCCTCGATCCGAGCGATCCGCGCCGCATGCAGCGGGTCGAGCGCCGGCCGGGCGAGCCGCGCGGCGATTGGATCCTCTTGGGCGAGGAGGGGCTCGACGACGACGGCGACGGGCGGCTCAACGAGGACGGTCCCGGCGGCTACGACATGAACCGCGCCTGGCCGAGCTCCTGGGCCCCGGAATTCGTGCAATTCGGAGCCGGCCCCTACCCGCTGTACTGGCCGGAAACGCGCGCGGTGGCGGAGTGGATCCGCGCCCACGGCGAGATCGGCGCGGTGCAGTCCTTCCACAACTCCGGCGGCATGATCCTGCGCGGGCCGGGCGCCGAGAGCTTCGGCGAGTACCCGCGCGGCGACCTGGCCGTCTACGACGCCCTGGGCCGGGACGGCGAGAAGATGCTGCCCTTCTATCGCTACATGGTGATCTGGAAGGACCTCTACACGGTCTTCGGCGGATTCGTGAATTGGACCTACGAGGGCCTGGGGATCATCAGCTTCACCAACGAGATGTGGACCGAACGGCGCCTGTCCCCCGACGGCCGGGTCGGCGAGGACCGCGCCGGCGAGCTGTACTTCGACGACCATCTGCTGTTCGGCGCCGGTTTCACGCCCTGGCGCCCGTTCCAGCACCCGCTGTACGGCCCGATCGAG
>JBIKLM010000093.1:0-11616 GCA_044359835.1 Planctomycetota bacterium | reverse complement strand
GGCCGGGCGGCCCGGAGCCCCGGCGTTCGGCCGGCCCTGCTGCTCGCGGGCCTGCTCGAGGCGCTGCCGCTGGCGGCGCAGCTGCTCGATGCGGGCTTGCTCGGCGCGCTGCTGCTGCAGGCGTGCCCGCTCGATGCGCTGCGCCTCCGCGTCGGCTTGGCCGTCGGCTCCGGTGGCGTTCTCGCGGCGTGCGCCGCTGGCGTCTGCGCCCGTGGCGTTTTCACGCCGCGCTTGGGCATCGCCGCCGGCGCCGTTGGCCCCGGTCGCGTTCTCGCGGCGCGCGGCGCTGGCGTCCGCGCCCGTGGCGTTTTCACGCCGCGCTTGGGCATCGCCGCCGGTCGCTCCGGTGGCGTTTTCGCGGCGCGCTTGGGTGTCGCCAGCGGGGGCAGCTTCGCCGCGGGTCTGACCCAGGCGCTGGGCCTGGGCGGCGCGGGTGCGCCGCAGGGCTTCGACCCGCGTGGCTTCCGCCTGCAGGTCGGGCTCGACGGTCTGGCCCGCGGAGGCGACCAGGCCGCGGTAGGCAAAGATGAACTCGTCGCCGTCGATGCTGCCCGAGCCGTCCTCGTCGAAGCGCTGGAACTCGCCGCGCTGCAGGCCGAGGCGCGCGGATTCCTGGAGGTCGACGCCGCCGCTTTGGTCCTGGTCCGCGGTGGTGAAGATCGTACGCGCGCGGGTCAGGCTGTGGGCGCCCGCGGCGGGCCTTTGGGGGCTGGTGCGGTCGGGAGCGGCGGACTCGGGGCCGGTGCGCTGGGTCGCAGGGCCCTGCGCGGCCGGGGCCTCTGCGGCGGGTCGGGCGGGCTCGCCCGCCGGGCGGGCCCCCGCCAGGCGCTGGGCGGCGGGCCCCTGCGGGGTGGGGGTCTGGGCCAGGACCTGGCCGGCGAGGCACAGGAGACCGAGGGTCGGAAGCAAGCGGCGGAAGTGTGTACGGCGCATGGGATCGATCGGCGGCCGCCGGGTCTGGGGCAGCGCGCCTGCCAGGGATAACAAACTCCGTGCCGGAGCGTTGGCGGGCGGGTAAGGGGGCCCGACGGCCGATAGGATGGCCGAAAAGCCCCTTTCCGGGCGGCCCTGGCCCGACCGGCGCGACCGCCCCGGGTCCTCTGTCGGGGACACCCCTGGCCCTGCTGGAGCTCTCCCGGGATTCAGACCGGCGCAGCAGGGGCGACCGGGGCGCGCCCGAGCAACGCCGCCCGCCCGTCCGATGCGCTTCGGCCGCCCTCCGGCGGCCGCCGAGGCTGAGGCCGACGCTGCGCACCGATCCCTGCCCCAGAGCCGTTTCCCCCGCCCCGCCCTCCGCTCCATGGCCCCCGATCCGCGCTCCCTGCGCCGCTCCTACCTGGCCCTGGGCCTGGGGATCGGGTTGGTGTCGGGGGAACTCTTGGCCCTGGCCCTGGACGGTCGGCGCAGCGAGACCCTGCGGCTGGTCGAGCAGATCCAGCGGGTGATCGAGTCGGAGCACGTGCATCCGCCGGCCGAGGAGGTCCTGCTGGAGGGCGCCCTGCGCGGCATGCTCGAGTCCCTGGACGACCATTCGCGCTACTACGCGTCGTCGGAGGCGCGGATCCTCGAGCAGGAGACCGCGGGCGTCTACCACGGCGTGGGACTCTCCTTCGTGCCCGAGTCCGACCTGAGCCAGGTGCTGTTCGCCCTGCCGGGATCGCCCGCGGCGCGCGCGGGCGTCGGCGTCGGCGATCGCATCGCCGAGCTGGATCGCTTGCCCTACGGGCCGGGCCAGCCGGAACGACTGCGGGCGGCCCTGTCCAACGACGCCGGCCGCGGCGTGCAGCTCAAGCTCGAGCCGCTGGCCGGCGGCGAGCGCCAGGTGGAGCTGGTGCCCGAGCCGGTGCTCGATCCGAGCGTGCGCCACACGCTGATGCTCGACGCCGATCGCGGCATCGGCTACGTGGCGCTGTCGAGCTTCACGCGGCGCACGCCGTCCGAATTCGACAGCGCGCTGGAAAGCCTGCGCACAGCGGGCCTGACCGCGCTGATCCTCGACCTGCGCGGCAACCGCGGCGGCCTGCTGGACGCCGCCGTGCACGTGGCGCGCCGCTTCGTCGCCGAGGGCCTGATCGTGACCACCGAGGAGCGCAGCGGCCGGCGCGAGCTGCGCGCCGAGCCCGCCCAGGCGCTCTATCGCGACCTCCCGCTGGTGTGCTTGATCGACGCCCGCTCGGCCAGCTCGAGCGAGGTGCTGGCGGGGGCCTTGACCGACCATCGGGTCGCCTGCCTGATCGGCACGCGCACCTACGGCAAGGGCACGGTGCAGTCCCTGCGCCGCCTGCGGCCGCCGCACGGGGGAATCGTCAAGCTGACCACGGCGCGCTATCGCACCCCCAGCGGCCGGCTGATCGAGGCGAGCGAGGCCGAGCCGGACAGCGGCGGCCTCCAGCCGGACATCGAGGTGGAGCTCGAGCCCGCCCAGGCGACGGCCCTCGATCGATTCCTGGCCCGCCTGGGCCCGAGCCTCGCGGACCAGCCGGCCGTGCGCGAGCTCGAAGCCCGCCTGGGCCGCAGCCTGTTACCGCTGCCGCCGGAGGATGCCCAGCTGGCGGCAGCCCTGGCGCACCTGCGCCGCCCGTGAGGCGCGACGATCCATGGGCTGTTTGATCCTGGGCATCGAGAGCTCCTGCGACGACACCGCCGCGGCGGTGGTCGAAGACGGGCGCCGGATCCTGTCCTCGGTGGTCGAGAGCCAGGCGGCCACCCACGCGGCTTTCGGCGGCGTGGTGCCCGAGATCGCCAGCCGCTCGCACCTCTCCGCCATGCTGCCGGTGGTCGATCGCGCCCTGGCGGAGGCCGGCGTCGGCTTGCGCGACCTGACGGCGATCGCCGTGACGCAGCAGCCCGGCCTGATCGGGTCCCTGCTGGTCGGCGTCGGCCTGGCCAAGGGCCTGGCCCTGGGCACCGGCCTGCCCCTGATCGGCGTGCACCACATCCACGCCCACGTCTACGCGGCGCACATGGAGCACGGCGAAGCGCGCTTCCCGAGCCTGGCGCTGGTCGTCAGCGGCGGGCACACGGCGCTCTACCTGGCGCGGGCCCACACCGAGCTCGAGCTGCTGGCCAAGACCCTCGACGACGCCGTCGGCGAAGCCTTCGACAAGGCGGCCAGCCTGCTGGGTCTGCCCTACCCGGGCGGACCGGCGCTTTCGCGGCTGGCGCAGGGCGGCCGGCGCGACGCCTTCGAGCTGCCGCGCTATCGAGCCCGCCCCGGCCGGCCCTCGTTCAGCTTCAGCGGCCTCAAGACCGCCTTCCTGTACACCCTGCGCGGCGGCGATGCCCTGGCGCCGACCCCGCCGCCGGAGGCGATCGAGGCCAAGGCCGACCTGGCAGCCTCGTTCGAGGCGGCCGCCGTGGACGCGCTGGTGCGCCCGACCCTCGAGGCCGCCGAGCGCCTGGGCGTGCCGCGCATCCTGGTGGCCGGCGGGGTGGCCGCCAACCGGCACCTGCGGGAGGAGCTCGGACGGGCCGGCGCCGAGCGGGGGCTCGAGGTGCGCTTCCCGGCCCCCGCCTACTGCACCGACAACGCCGCCATGATCGCTGGGCTCGGGCACGCCCTGTGGATGGCGGGCGCAACCGGGGACCTGGCCCTCGAGGCCAGCCCGCGCTGAAGGCCGCCGGCGGCGAGCCGGGAAGCGCCGCAGGCCCGCCGGGCGCCGGCGCAGCGGCGCGGCCCTGCTCCGCGGGGCGCCGGCGGTGCCCCCGGCCGGCGCGCGCCTCGCTCTGGGAGGGCGCGCCCGGGGGCGTTACCCTGTTCGGCCATGAACGATCTCACGCCGGCGTGGTTGGCCCTGGAGAGCGGACTCGTGATGGCCGGCCGCGCGGTCGGCGCCCGCGGGGAACGGGGCGGCGACCTCGTGTTCAACACCGCCATGAGCGGCTACCACGAGATCCTGACCGACCCGTCGTACCGCGGGCAGGTCGTGCTGATGACCTACCCCCAGATCGGCAACTACGGGGTGCCGGAGGTCGATGCGGAGAGCAACCGGGCCTGGGCCGAGGCCTTCGTGATCAAGGAGATGTCGCCGCTGGCCTCGAACTTCCGCTCCAACCTGCCTCTCTCGAGCTGGCTCGAGCGCGAGGGCGTGGTGGCGATCGACGGCATCGACACCCGCAAGCTGACCAAACACGTGCGCGAGCGGGGCTCGCTGCGCTGCGTGGTCTCCACGGAAGACGGCGATCCGGCCTCCCTGGTGGCCAAGGCGCGCGCCACGCCCTCGACCGACGGCCGCGACCTGGCCTCCGAGGTCTGCACCCAGAGCCCCTACCGCTGGAGCGAGGGCTTCGAAGCCGACCTGGGCTGGGGCAGCTATCCGATCGAGGTGCCGCCGATCAGCGACAAGCGCCGCGTGCGCCTGGTGGCCTTCGACTTCGGCATCAAGCGCAACATCCTGCGCAGCCTGGTGCACGCCGGATTCGACCTGACCGTCGTGCCGGCCTGGACGCCGGCTGCCGAGGTCCTAGCCCACGACCCCGAGGCGATTTTCCTGTCCAACGGGCCGGGCGATCCGGCGGCCGTCCAGCGCGGCATCGCCGCGGTCAGCGACCTGGTCGGCAAGCGCCCGATCTTCGGCATCTGCCTGGGCCACCAGATCCTCTCGATCGTGCTCGGCGGCCGCACGCAGAAGATGCCCTTCGGCCACCACGGGGCCAACCATCCGGTGCGCGACCTGCTCACGAAGCGGGTCGAGATCACCTCGCAGAACCACTCCTTCGCCGTGGACGCGGCCAGCCTGCCCGCGGGGGTCGAGCTGACCCACATCAACCTGAACGACGGCACGGTCGAGGGGCTGATGCACCGCACCGCACGGGTCTCCTGCGTGCAATACCACCCGGAAGCGGCCCCGGGGCCCCTGGATTCGTCGCACCTGTTCCGGCGCTTCGCCGAATCCGTGCGCGCCTGAGACCCGCCGGCCCCCCGCGGCGGCGCGCCGCCGCGCGCGGCGGCTCCGGCCCCAGAGTTCCCGCTCCCCCATGCGCACCCCGCACCCGCCCGAGCGCTGGCCCAGCCGCCTGCTGGCGCTGCTGCTGGGCTTTGGCCTGGGCCTCGCCGGCGCCGAAGCTGGCCTGCGGCTCGAAGACCACCTGGCCGGCCGGACCGCGGAGGACTGGCTGCCCCAGCTGCACCGCGACTTCTCGCAGGCCATGTACGTGCCGCACCCCTACCTGGGCATCGCGCCCAGGCCGGGGTTTCGATCGAAGGCACGCGCCGGGGGACTCGGCTACAACTACGACCTGAACGCCTTCGGGCTGCGCGGTCCGGAGACGACCCTCGAAAAGCCCGCGGGCCTGAGGCGCATCGTCTGCCTGGGGGGCTCGACCACCTTCTGCACCGGCGCGCGCAGCAACGACCAGACCTGGCCCGCGGGGGTCGAGACCCTGCTGAAGGCTTCCGGGCGCCTGCGCGCCCCGGTCGAGGTGCTGAATGCCGGAGTCCCCGGTTATTCGACCGCCGAAAGCCTGATCAACCTGTCCCTGCGCATGCTCGATTTCGCGCCGGACTTGGTGCTGATCTACCACGCGCCCAACGACATGCGCCTGGCCCAGGCCCAAGGCTTCCGCTCGGACTACAGCCACGGACGGCGCGCCTGGTCGATCCCGGATGCGCCGCCGCTCGACGGCTGGCTGAGCCGTCATTGCCGCCTCTACGCGCGATTGCAGGCCAAGCTCGCCGGGCATTCCGAGCCCTACCGCGCGCCGGTGATGCAGGAGCTGGTCTTCGCGCCCGATCTCGGCGAGCGCGCCGTGCCGGCCAGCGTCGAGGTGGTCGCCGCCGGACAGGCGGCCTACCGCCGCAACCTGAAGAGCTTGGTGGCCCTGGCGCGCATGGGCGGCGCCCAGCCGGTGCTGCAGACCTTCGCCTTCGTGCACGGCATGGACCGCGAGGAAGGCACCGACCTGTCCGCGGCCATGGACCAGGTCAACCAGACCATCCGCGAGCTGGCCGTCGAGCTCGACCTGCCGCTGATCGACATCGCCGGCCCGCTCTCCGACCGACGCGAGCTGTTCGACGATTGGATGCACTACAACCCGCGCGGCTGCGGCGAACACGCCAAGCTGGTGGCGCGCGGGCTGCTGGAGCTGGGCCTGCTGTGAGTGTTTTTTGGCCGCAGGAGGCGGCCGAAGGGGCTCGGTCGGAGCGAAGGGGAAGGGACGGTTCTTTGGACCCGTGTCTGCGGGCTTCCCACCGACCAGCGGTGCCCTCTCGCCCGCTCGATTCCCCCAAGCCCCGTCTCCCCTGAACCCTCGCGGAAAAGCGAGGCGGTGTCGTCCAAGCCCGGGCGGGTCCGAGTCGGAGCCTCGCGGCGGCCTCAAGCCGCGCGGCCGGCGGAGGGTGGGAGGAGCAGCATTTCGAGGGTCTGCTGCAGGGCGGCCCGGTCGACCGGCTTGGTCAGGTAGCCGTCGCAGCCGGCTGCGAGGCAGCGCTCGCGATCCCCGGCCATGGCGTGGGCGGTCAGGGCCGCGATCGGCCCGCGATAGCCGGAGCGGCGCAGCTCCTCCACCGCGCCGTAGCCGTCGAGCACCGGCATCTGCATGTCCATGAAGATCAGGTCGTAGGGCTCGCCGAGGGCCAGCAGACCGAGGGCCTTTTGGACCGCTTACAGGCCGTTCTCGGCGGTCTCGACGGCCAGGCCGCTGCGCTCGAGCAAGAGCCCGATCAAGCGCCGATTGACCGGCACGTCGTCGACCAGCAGCACGCGCCCCTGGAAGCGGCGCGCCGGGGCCGCCGGGGCGACGGCGCGCAGGGCCGCGGGCGGGCTCGCCTGCGGCGCGACCTCGGGCTCGGCCAGGGGCGCGGCCAGCTCCAGGCGGAAGCTGCTGCCCTGGCCGACGACGCTCTCGGCGACCAGGTCGCCGCCCAGGCCGCGCGCCAGGCGCCGCGCGATCGCCAGCCCGAGGCCCGTGCCACCGAAGCGGCGCGTGGTCGAGCTGTCCGCCTGGGCAAAGGGCTCGAAGATGGTTTCGAGCTTGTTGGCGGGGATGCCGATGCCCGTGTCCTGCACCTCGACCACCAGCCGCGGGCCGAGGCTTGGATCGAGCAGGTGCGCGAGACGCAGCACGACCGAGCCGGTCTTGGTGAACTTGATCGCGTTGCCGACCAGGTTCACCAGCACCTGCCGCAGGCGCGTGGGGTCGCTGGCGATCAGGGCCGGCAGGGCGCCGTCGGTCTCGAGCCGCAGGTCGATGCCGGCGCCCTGGGCGCGCACCTCGAACAGCTCGAGGACTTCGCGCGCCAGCCGCAGCGGGTCCAGGGCGCAGCGCTCGAAGGTCATCTGGCCCGCTTCGATCTTCGAGAGGTCCAGGATGTCGTTGAGCAGCACCAGCAGGTGCTGGCCGTTGCTGACGATCTGGCGCGAGAACTCGGCCGATTCCGGGGTCGCCTTGGTGCGCTCGTGCAGCAGCTCGCCGAAGCCGATGATGGCCGAGAGCGGCGTGCGCAGCTCGTGGCTCATGTGGGCCAGGAACTCGCTCTTGGCGGCGTTGGCGTGCTCGAGATCGCGGGTGCGCTCGGCGACGCGCTGTTCGAGGCCCTGGTTGTGGGCCGCGAGCTGGTGCGAGAAACCGGCCAGGCTCTGGGACAGCGTCACCAGCTCGGTCAAGCCGCCTTCGAGCGGCGGGATCGATCCGCCCGCGCCGGCGGCGCGCCGGGCCGCATCGCTGAGCGTCGAGAGCGGGCGCACCAAGCGCCGCGAGCTGAACAGGCCGAGCCCCAGGATCATCACGGCGTAGCCGCCGAGCCAGGCCAGGGCGTTCTGCTCGAGCAGGGCGCGCGCCTCGGCGAGCTTGGCCTCGAGATCGAGCGGTTCGCCCGCGACGGCGGCGGCCAAGCGGCGCACCTGTTGGTCGAGCGCGCGGGCCTGCCCGAGCAGCTCGGACAGCAGCGCCGGGGTCGAAAGCGCCTGGGCATCGGCTTGCTCGAGGGTCAGCTCGAGCCCGAGCTGGGCCGCCCGGGAGGCGCCCAGGGCCGCCGCGGCCTCGAAGCCGAGGCGCGCCTCCGGCAGGCCGGTGAGCGCCCGCCCCGAGACCGCCAGGGCGCCGCCCAGGGATTCGAGGCCCGCGCCCCAATCGCCCGCCTCGCCGCGCTCGGCCAGCTCCGCCTGCCGATCGACCAGCCCCAGCAGATGCCCCGAGGAGGCCTCGATCACCTCCAGCGCTCGCCGCGTGGCCACCTCGGAGGCCAGGGCCTCGGCGCGCTGGTTGAAGTCCGCGTAATCGACCCACAGCCCGCGGCCCACGATCACCCCGCCCAGGGCCGCCCCCAGGGTGGTCAGCAGGATGTGGTGGCCGATGCGCATGGGTCGGGGGGATCCCGGAGCCTTGTCGGCCCGCGGGGAAGCCCCCCTGAACCCGGTCTCGGCCGGCGCCACCGCTCTGCGGCGAGGCCCCTATCATCGGGGCATGCCCGGAGTCCCGACCCTGCTCTTGCTGGCCGCGAGCCTGGCCCCCCAACCTCCGGCGCCGGGCCCCCAGGACGCGGCGGGGCTGGAGGGTTTCGAGCGGCGAGTGCGGCCGCTCTTGCTGGAGCGCTGCGGGGAGTGCCATGCCGGCGGCCAGAAGAAGGGCGGCCTGGACCTGTCGGGCCCGGCGGGCTGGCTGGCGGGCGGGGACCTGGGCCCGGCCCTGGTGCCGGGGGATCCCGAGGCCAGCCTGCTGATCAAGGCCGTGCGCTACGGCGATCCGGATCTGGCCATGCCGCCCCGCGGGCGGCTGGAGCCGGCGGAGATCGCGCTGCTCGAGGAGTGGGTCGCGGCCGGTGCGCCCGCCCCCGCGGAGGCTCCCGCGAGCGCGCCCCCGGACGCCGCCCAGGGGCCGGCCGTCGAGCCGCCCCACTGGGCCTTCGAGCCGATCGCAGCGCCCGAGGTGCCGCCCCTGCCGGCGGGTTTCCCGGGCGGCCCCGCTTGGGAGCGCTCGCCGATCGATCGCTTCCTGGCGGCGGGCCTGGCCCAGGCGGACCTCGAGCCCGCGCCGCGCGCCGAACGCCGCAGCCTGGCGCGCCGCGCCAGCCAGGTGCTGACCGGGCTCTATCCGTCGGCCAGCGAGCTCGAGAGTTTCCTCGCCGATCCCGCCGACGACCAGAGCGCCTTCGAGGCTTTCCTCGAGCGCCTGCTGGCCTCGCCGCATTACGGCGAGCACCAGGCGCGCCAATGGCTCGACCTGGTGCGTTATGCGGACAGCAACGGGCTCGACGAGAACCTGGCCATGGCCGAAGCCTGGCGTTATCGCGATTTCGTGGTCCAGGCCTTCAATCAGCGCTGGGGCTTCGATGCCTTCCTGCGCGCCCAGCTGGCCGGCGACCTGCTGCCGCCGAGCGGCGACGAAGCGCGCGATTTCGCCCATTGGACCGCCACGGGCTTTTGGCTGCTGGGCCCCAAGATGCTGGCCGAGCAGGACCAGGAAAAACTGGCCATGGATATCGTCGACGAGCAGATCGACGTGTTCAGCAAGACCTTCCTCGGCCTGACCATCGCCTGCGCCCGCTGCCACGACCACAAGTTCGATCCGATCTCGGCGCGCGACTATTACGCGTTGGCTGGCATCCTGCGCTCGACCGACGGCATGGAGAGCCTCGAGACGGTGGCGCGCTGGCGCGAGCGCGAGCTGATCTCGGCCTCGCAGCTGGCCGAGCGCGAGCGGCTGGAGGGCCAGCGCGAGGCCCTGCGCCAGCGCCTGGAGGCCTGGCGGGTGGCCCACGAGGCCGAACAGCGCGAGGGCTGGCACCGCGGGCTCGGGCGCCTGTGGCTCGCGGGGCTGGCGCTGGCCAGCGAGGTCTCCGTGCTCGAAGCGGAAGCGGGCCAGGGCAACCTCGGGGCCGACCAGCAGCGCTGGGGCGAGCCCGAGGTGGTGATCGTGCACACGGTCGCGGGCGGGACGCAGCGCCTGGAAGTGCGCGCTGTGGCGCGCCGCGGGGGCCCCTTCGCACTGTTGGCGCGCTGCGCCAGCGGCGAAGCGCGCGGCCTCGGCCTGGCGCTCGACGGCGCCCCGATGCCCGGCGAATTCCTGGCGGCCGCGACCGGCGGCTTCGATCCGGAGCACCAGGTCTGGCAGCGCCTCGGCGTGTTCGAGCTGGCCGCCGGCGAGCACTCCTTCGAGTTCGTGCGCGAGGGCCCCGTGCCGCACCTCGACAAGCTGCTGCTGATCCCGCTGGCGGATGCGGCCGAGGATCCCGAAGCGGCCCTGCAGCGGCTGGCGGGCCCGGCTTTTTCCGACCTCGATCCGGCGCTCTTGCTGCGCGCCGTCGATTGGGTCCAGCGCAGCAGCAACCGGGCGCTGCTCGGGCCGCTGGCCGAGCTTGCCGCGCTCCCGCCCGAGAGCTTTGAAGCCACCGCCGCCGAGCGCCTGGCCGCGGCGCGCGGGGCCGAACTCAACGGCCTGACCCTGGGCCTGTTCGACGGGCCGCCGCCGGCGGACGCCGCCGACCTGGCGCAATCCCTGGCGCTGATCGCCAACGGTCTGTGGCGGCGCGCCGAGCAAGCCCAGCGCGAGGACGCCGAATTCGACGGTTTCGACGATCCGGCGGCCGAGGCCTGGCGCCGCGCGCTCGAGGGCCCCACGGGGCTGTTTTTCTTCGGTCCCGGCGAAGCCCCCTCCGGCGCTT
Organism: Planctomycetota bacterium; assembly: GCA_044359835.1. GTDB lineage: Bacteria > Planctomycetota > UBA1135 > UBA1135 > JBIKLM01. The sequence continues at coordinate 1,016 of JBIKLM010000093.1, read as the reverse complement.
CGGCGGAGGTCCGCGCCGAGGGCCAGGCCCTGCGCGCCGAGCTGGCCGACGCGGAAGCGATCCCGCTGCCCCGCGGCGAGCGCGCCCTGTGCGTGCGCGAGGGCCAGCCCGTGGCGCTGCCGCTGCACGTGCGCGGCAGCCACCTGAGCCTGGCCGGGGACCCGATCCCGCGGGGCGCGCCGGCGATCTTCGAAGGGTGCCTGCCCGGCCCCGCGATCCCGGAAGGCGCCAGCGGACGCCTGGAGCTGGCCGACTGGCTGCTCGATCCGCGCCACCCGCTGACGGCGCGCGTGCTGGTGAACCGCCTCTGGCAGCAGGCCTTCGGCGTCGGCCTGGTGGAGAGCGCCTCCAACTTCGGCCGCCGCGGGGCGCGCCCGAGCCATCCGGAGCTGCTCGATTGGCTGGCCCGGGAGCTCATCTCCAGCGGCTGGTCGATCCAGGCCCTGCAGCGGCGCCTGCTGGCGAGCGCCGCCTTTGCCCAGGCCGCGGAGCCGAGCCCCGCCGCCCGGGAGCGCGACCCGGAGAATCGCTGGTTGTCCCACTATCCGCGCCAGCGGCTCTCGGCGGAGGCGCTGCGCGACGCGCTGCTCGCGGCCGCCGGCCAGCTCGAGCTGGAGCTCGGCGGCAGCCTGCTCTCGACGCCCAACCGCGACTACGTGACCAACGACCAGTCCGCCAACCAGGCCAGCTACGAGGCCCCCCGGCGGGCGTTGTATCTGCCGATCGTGCGCAACGCGATGTACGGGTTCTTCGCGAGCTTCGATTACGCCGACCCGAGCTTGCCGATCGAGCGCAGATCCCAGACCACGGTGCCGGCCCAGGCCCTGCACCTGCTCAACTCGCCCCTGGCGGAGCGCGCCGCGGCCGGGGCGGTGGCGCGGGCCCGGGCCGCCGGCGGCGAGCCGCTCGAGGAGCTCTTCCGGGCCGTGCTGCAGCGCGACCCATCCCCCGCCGAGCGCCTGCGCATCGAAGCGTTCCTGGAGCAGACCCGCGCGGCCCTGCGCGCGCGCACGGAG
>JBIKLM010000482.1:0-3241 GCA_044359835.1 Planctomycetota bacterium | reverse complement strand
CGGCCGCCCGCGCTTCGAGCTCGGCCAGCGCGCCGAGCAGCAGCAGCTCCTGCTGCCCAAGCTGATCCAGGCCGTCGAGGCGCTGGAACTGCCCGCCGGGGAATTGGCCGCCTGGCTGCGCGAGGCCTACCAGCACAACGAGGCCCTGCGCCTCGAGGAGCCGGGCCCGCCCCGGGGCGGCTCGGGCCGGGCCGGCGAAGATCACGACGACTGGCTCGAGAGCCAGGCCTTGGCGCGCTCCTTGGACCTCTCCGCGGCGCTGTTCGAGCAGGTGCCCTGGCTCGAGCTCGGCCCGGAACGCGAGCGCTGGCTGCGCTTCCTGATCGCTTGCCTGGACGAGCGCGGCCTGTTGTCGATGCCCGACGAAGAGCTGCTGCTGCTGGCCGATTCGAGCGGACTGAGCGGAGCGGATCAGGCCCTCGGCCTGGCCGTGGCCGATCTCCAGCGGCTCGAGCCGCGCGGCCTGGGGGGCCGTTCCCCGAGCGAGGCGCTGCTCCTGCAGCTCGATCCCGCCGAAGCCGATTACGAGCTGCTGGCGGCGCTGATCGAGCGCCATCTGCCGGCCCTCGAGCGCAACAAGCGGCCCCAGGTGGCCAAGTCCCTGGGGATCGACCTGGAGGCGCTCGAGCGCCTGCTCGAGCGGCTGTCCGGACTGCGCGCCGATCCGCTGGCCGGCTGGCGCGACGATGGGGCCCCGATCCTGGAGGCCGACCTGTACGTGCAGCCGGTGGGGGACGGCTTCGAGCTCCATTGCGAGCGCGGGCGCGTGCCGGAGGTGTCTTTGGATCCGCGCATCCAGCGCCTGGCGGGCGACGCCGGCCAGCCGCGCGAGCTGCGCGAGTACCTGCGCGGACGCCTCGAGCGCGCCAACTGGATCGTGGAGGCCGTCGGCCAGCGCCTGCGCACCCTCGAACGCGTGGGCCGGGCGGTGTTCGCGCGCCAGGGTCGCTTCCTGCGCGAGGGGCCGGCGGCGATCCGGCCCCTGACCATGAACCAGGTGGCCGAGGAGCTCGGGCTGCATCCGAGCACGGTCAGCCGCGCCGTGGCGGGCAAAGGCGTGCAAACGCCCTTCGGAATCCTGCCGCTCAGGCGCTTTTTCGAGTCCGAATTCCAGCCGGGCAGCGAGCAGGGGCGGGGGGAGCTCGCCGCGGCCTTGCTCGAGCTGGTCGGGCGCGAGGACCGGCGCCGGCCGCTCTCCGACGAGGAGCTGGTCGAAGCCCTGACCGCCCGGGGCTTCGCGGTCGCACGCCGCACGATCGCCAAGTACCGCGGCGAGCTCAACATCCCGAGCTCGTACCAGCGCCGCCGGCACGGCGCGGCTTGAAGCCCGGCCGGCCCGCGGAACGGGCCCGGCGGCGCTGCTAGCCTAGGGGCCGGCGGCAGACGCCCGCCCGCCCCATGCGCAACGTCCGCGCCCTGATCGCCTACGACGGCTCCCGCTTCTTCGGCTGGCAACGCCAGGACGGCTTCGATTCCGTGCAGCAGGCGCTCGAGGAGGCCCTCGAGGCCCTGACCGGGGAGGCCTCGGTGGTGCATGGCGCGGGCCGCACGGACACGGGCGTGCACGCCCGCGGCCAGGTGGCGAGCTTTCACGTGGACAGCGGTCTCGACGACCACAAGCTGGCCCGCGCGCTCAACGCGCACCTGCCGCCGGGGGTGATCGTGATGCGCCTCGAGACCTGCCGCCCGGACTTCCACGCGCGCTTCGACGCCCTCGGCAAGCGCTACCTGTATCGCATCGAGACCAGCGCCTTTCGCCCCCCCTTCGGCCAACTCTACAGCCACTGGGTGCGCGATCCCCTGGATCTCAAGGCGATGCGGGTGGCTGCGGCCACCTTCGGGGGCGAGCGGGACTTTTCCGCGCTGGCCAGCTCCGGTTCGCCGCGGCGCTCGAACGTGCGGCGCTTGAGACCGGTGCGATTGGTGGCGCGCCGCGATCGCCTGGCGATCCTGGTCCAAGGCGATGGCTTCCTCTACAACATGGTGCGCACCATCGCCGGCACGCTGCTCGAGGTGGGGCGCGGCAAGCTGAGCCCGCAGGAATGCGAGCGGATCCTGGGCTCGAAGGATCGCCGCGAAGCGGGGCCGACGGCGCCGGCGCAGGGGCTCTGGCTGCTGCGCGTGTTCTACCCCGAGCCCTGCTTCGCCGGCCGGGAGGGCGGTCCGCGCGGCTTGCCCGGCGCCTTTCAGTACGGGCGCTAGGGCCGCGGTCAGCGCGCGTTCTCGCGCACTGCGGCGTGCGCCAGGCGCCCTGTGGGCCTGCGCCGCCGGAACGCGCCTCCGGCCTGCGCCGGCCGAAAGCGGCCGCTCGGTCCCGGCGCTCGGGATTTCGGCCCCGAAGGCCCGCTCGGCGCCCGGGCCGGCGCTCCGCTGCGGCCGCCTGGCTGTGCATGACGATCCCGAAATCTCGTGGTCTGAGAGCGCCGCCCGGGGCCGCCCGCGACGCCGTCTGCCCGTCCCGGCGGCGCAGCGCTCCGGCCCGCGCTGCCGGGCGCGGCATCGAACCGGGGCACAAAGCCCCGCGCGGGCGGTCCCCGGGCCGGCCCGAGCGGTTAACATGAATCTGTCCGGCGTAGGGCCGGAGCCCCCAGTGCCATGTTGTCGATCCAGCAGCAGCAGCGTTCCGTGCGGGTGGTCAACAGCGCTGGACTCCACGCCCGCCCCTGCCACGCGATCGTCAGCGCGGCGCAGGGCTTCCGCAGCGATCTGCGCGTGCGCTTCGAGGGCCGCGAGATCAATGGCAAATCGATCCTCGAGCTGATGACCCTGGTGGCCGGGCCCGGCGCCGAGCTGCAGCTGCTGGCGCGGGGCGCGGATGCCGAGGCCCTGCTGGCGCGCCTGTCCGCGCTGTTCGCGGGCGGTTTCGGCGAAGAGCTCGATCCGCGCTGGCGTTGAGCGTGTTCGGCCTGGCCGGGCCTGGCCGGGGCGAATCGGCGCAGCGGCGCGACGCGCGGCGTCGAGCGGGGGCGCTCAGCGGTGTCTAGCGGTGTCTAGGGGCGCCTAGGAAAGACTTTCCGGTTGGAGCCGGGGCCGCTCGAGCCCCTCGGACCTCGCGATTCCCGCGCTTCAAGGCCCGCGCATGGGAAGGCGGCGGGCACCTAAACCCCGCCGCGGGGGGCCGTCGAAGAAACGCCCGCGGGATCCCCGGAGCGCACGCCGCGCTGTCCCCCCGGGAAACCCGTTGCCCCCATGCCCCCAGCCGGAGCCCCGTTCGCGGGGAGAAAGCGTTGATCCGCAAGAA
>JBIKLM010000481.1:0-3243 GCA_044359835.1 Planctomycetota bacterium | reverse complement strand
GGGCCCCGCCCCGGGCCCCAAAGGAACGCGGGGAGCCGCGACGCATCGAGCGGCGACTCGCCGCGCGCCGAGCGTGCCGATTCCCCGCGGCGCCACGGGGCTCCCGAGCCGGCGGCTCCCCGAGCCCGGCCGGAGCGCGGCCCGCTGCGCTCGCCGAGCGCCCCTTTGGCCAGCGCCCCGCCCCCTGCGCAGCGCCCTGCGACCGGCCAGGGCGCCGTCGGCCCCCGCGAACTGTTCGAAGCCCGGCGCCGGGAGCGCGCCGAGCGCATCCGCCGGGATCGCGAACAGCGCCGGCTGGCCCTAGGGCTCTCGAACGAAGGGCTTGCCGATGGCTACGGGGAGCCGGCGGCGCGGGCCCACGCGGGCCGCAGCGCGGAGCCGCAGCCCTCCCCGCGGCCGGCGCGCCAGCCGCACCTTGGGCTCGCGCCCCGGGACCGCATCGAGCCGGGCCCCGACTTCCCTGAGACCGAAGCGGCGCGCCCCGATCCGGCACGCCCGGCGCGCCGGATCGCCCCGGCGCGATCCGACGTGGGCGGCGCCGATGGGGCTCCCCGGGAACAGCGCCAGAGGGGCGCCGATCGCAGCGCGCGCAGGGCCGCCCCAAACGCCAGCGAGCGCGCCCCCTGGGCCCCGCGCCCGCCCGACGACGGCCGCGACCAGCCCGAGGGTCAGTCGGCTGGCGAGCGGGCGCCGGCGCGCGGCGCGTCCAGCGAGCGCCGCGGCGCGGGCGGAGCCGAGCCCCGTCGGGAGCGGCGCGAGCACCCGCGGCGCCCGATGGCAGGAGACGACCTCGCCGGGGAGACCCGCCCGGCGTCCGGGGCCGCAGCGCCGCCGTCCGAAAGCCCCTGGAGCGCGCAGTCCGCGGAGCCGCTCGAGGCCCCGCAGCAGGGCCGCGGCGCTCAGCGATCGAGGGGCGCCCGGGAAGATCAGGCGCGCGCCACTTTGACCTCCGCAGACCGCGGCGCTCCCCCGACCAGCGACGCCTCCGTCGACGAGCCGGCGGCCGGGGCGCGGCGCCGCGCCCGCCGGCCGGCGGAGCCGAGCGCAGGCCGCGCTGCCGTCAGCGCAGCGGGTCGGCCTGCCCCCGAGGCGGCGCCCGAGTTGGCCCCCGAGTCGCCCGCCGACGGCGAGCCCGGACCGCGCCGGCGTCGCAGCCGCCGCGGCCCCCCGCCCGAGATCGAAGCGCCCCCGATCCACGGGAGTTCGACCCCGGCCGACCAAAGCCCTGGATGGGGCGGCTTCGGCGAGGGGCTATAAGACCGGTTCCCGCTGTCCCTCCCCCCCCTCCGACCCCAGCCATGGGCGGCTCGAACCCCTACATCCGCAAGGTCAGCGCCAAGCTGCCCACCCGGACCTACACGATCACCTTCCAGCCCAGCGGGCGCCAGGTGAGCGTCGACCCCGCCAAGCTGCCCTACGACCGCACCGGCCTGCCCGGCTCGATCCTCGAGATCGCCATGGGCCACGGCGTGGAGATCGACCACGCCTGCGGCGGGGTCTGCGCCTGCTCGACCTGCCACGTGATCGTGCGCTCGGGGGGCCAGAGCACCAGCGAAGCCACGGACGACGAGCTCGACCAGCTCGATCTGGCCCCCGGCTTGACGCCGGAATCGCGCCTGGCCTGCCAATGCGTGCCCGATGGCAGCGCGGACCTGGTGGTCGAGATCCCCGATTGGAATCGGAACCTGGTCAAAGAAGCCGAGCATTGAGCCGCTGACCCCCGCGCGGGCTGCGGGGCAGGCCGCTCGGCGCCCCTGGACTGCGCGGCGGGTTGCAGCCCGGGACGCGAGCAAGCCGCTCGCCCCGGCGCCGCCTGCGCGGGCCGACGGACGCGATCGGTTTCAATCGTCCTCCGCCGGCGGGCGGCGCAGCCAGCCCTTGCGACGGAAGTAGAAGAACAGCACGCCGCCGATCGCGGCGGAAAGCAGCCAGAAGAACAGGTAGCCGTAGCGCCAGGACAGCTCGGGCATGTTGGCGCTGTGGCCCCGATCGAAGTTCATCCCGTAAACGCCGGCCAGGAAGGTCAGCGGGGTGAACACGGTGGTCACGACGGCCAACAGGCGCATCACGTCGTTGATGCGGTTGCTGACCGAGGATTGGTGCACCAGGATCAGCGTGCTGGCGAGATCGCGGTAGGACTCGGTCACCTGGGCCACCTGGTCGAGGTGCTCGGTCACGTCGCGCAGGTAGGGCAACACGGCCTCCGAGAGGCATTCGTCGCCGTCGCGGTGCAAGGTGTTGAGCGCTTCGCGCAGCGGCAGCACCGCGCGGCGCACCTGGGTCAGCTCGCGCAGCACGCGATAGAGCTGCAAAACCGGGTCGGCGCGGCGCTCCACCAGCACGCGCTCTTCGAGCTCCTCGAGGCGATCGGCGAAGGCTTCGAGCACCGGGAAGTAGCTGTCGACCACGGTGCTGATCACCATCAGCGCCAGGTGATCGGAGGTGGTCGTGCGCAGCGTCTTGCGGCCGACCTTCATGCGCTCGCGCAGCGCGGTCAGGAAGTCCTGGGGCAGCTCCTGCAGGGTCAGCACCAGGCCCGGCGAGCTGGCCAGGCCGACCTGCTCCCATTCGAGGCCGCCGTCTTCGGAGAGGCGCAGGAAGCGCATCACCAGCACCATGTGGGGCTCGAGCATCTCGAGCTTGGGCCATTGGCCGATCGTGACCAGGTCGGCCACCAGCAGCGGGTGCAGGCCGAGCTCTTCGCCCAGGCGCCGCAGGCCGTCCGCATCGGACAGCCCCTGGACGTGCAGCCAGGTGATCGCCCCTTGCCCGTGGCGCACGTCTTCCGCCGAGGGCAGACCGGCGATCACGCGCTCTTCGACCCCGGAGCCATCGCTCGAGATGATCACCGTGCGCGTCGGTGTGCGCGGCGCGCTCGGCAGGCGCGCCTGGTCCGCGCCCGCCACGCCCACGGAGGAGCTGCGCCGGCGAAACAGGGGGGCACGTCTTTGGATCGCCATGGGGAGCCCCTGCGGGGACCCCATGGTCTAGCGCGCCGGACGCGCGGCGCAAGGGGCGCGCTGCCAGGTCCCGCCGCGGGTCGAACGGGCCGGGGCGCCTTCTGTGCCCAGTGCAGCGCGCGATCGCAGCGGTCCCCAACTCGCGCGATCCAACGGACCGGCCAGCGACGGACCCTCAAGGCCCCTCGGTGCCACGCCGGCCGAGGGCGCGCGGCGCGCCGCGGCGCGCGCGATCCGCCAGAGCGGCCTGCGCCGGGTCCACGGGGACCGTCGGCGTCGCGCG
>JBIKLM010000092.1:0-11656 GCA_044359835.1 Planctomycetota bacterium | reverse complement strand
CAGGCTGAGAAAAAATCGACTCGGGCGGTGCCCGAGACGCCAGACCAGCCTGTCAGCATGCCTTTGGGCCGCCATCCGGCGGACACAGAGGCTGGGATCGTCGCTGCGCGCCGATTTTTTCCCAGCCCCTGACAGGCTGAGAAAAAATCGACTCGGGCGGTGCCCGAGACGCCAGACCAGCCTGTCAGCATGCCTTTGGGCCGCCATCCGGCGGCCGCAGAGGCTGGGCCGCTCCCCTCGCCGTAGGTCGCCTCGGTCGACCGCCCAGCGCCGTGCCGCTGGCGCCCGGAGACTTCGAGGAGCCGTGAGACCAGAGCGCCCCCGGGATCAAGCCGCGGGCAGCAGACTCGGGTGCCGACTGGACGAGCCCATGCTGGCGGTGCGAGCGCTCCGCGCGAGCTTCGAGAGGTCCAGAATTGTCGCCGGGTCCCGGGGGCCCGGGCCGCCTGAGCCGCGCGGGTGGCTAGGCTCCCCCGCAGGCCCCTGCAGGCTCCGCCGACCGCGCGCTCCCCGCCCCCGTGACCCGCCCCAGCCCCGTCCCTTCCGACGCCCGCCCCCGGGGTCCGTCGGCGGCGCTGCTGCGCTTCCTGGCGCGGCGCCTGTGCTGGTTCCTGCTGACGCTCTTCGCCGTGGTGCTGGCGGCCTTCCTGCTGATGCGCGCGGTGCGCGGCGGCCCCTTCGACGGCGAACGCGCCCTGGATCCGGCCATCGCCGCCGCGGTGCGCGCGCGCTACCACCTGGATTGGCCCCTGTGGCGCCAATTCGCCCATTATGTGGGGCCCTTCAATCTGGACGAGCGCGGCCTGTTGGGCGACGGCAGCAGCCCCTTCGGCGGCGCCTTGGCGGGCGATCTCGGCCCTTCGTTCAAGTACCGCGATTTCAGCGTCAACCAGATCCTGGCCCAGTCCCTGCCGATCAGCCTGACCCTCGGCGGAACGGCCCTGTGCATGGCGCTCGCGCTGGGCTTCAGCGCCGGGGCCCTGTGCGCCTGGCGACGGGGCACGGCGCTCGATCTGGGCCTGCGGATCCTGGCGACGCTCGGGCTGTGTGCGCCCAATTTCGTGATCGCCGGGCTCCTGGCGCTGTTGTTCTCGTTCGAGCTCGGCTGGCTGCCGGTGGCCGGCTGGGGCGCCGCCCAGCACCTCTGGCTGCCGGCCCTGTCCCTGGCGATCCCCCTGGCCGCCACCCTGGCGCGGCTCCTGCGCGCCTCGCTGCTCGAAACCCTCGCCGAGGACCACGTGCGCACGGCCCGCGCCAAGGGCCTGTCCGACTGGCAGGTGCTCTGGCGCCACGCCCTGCGCCCGGCCCTGCTGCCGTTGGTCTCCTACCTCGGCCCGGCTACGGCCGGGATCCTGACCGGCAGCCTGGTGATCGAGAAGCTGTTCGCCATCCCGGGCACCGGCTCGTTTTTCGTGATGAGCGCCCTCAACCGCGATTACCCGCTGGCCCTGGGCGTCACGATCGTCTACACGGCGCTGGTCTACGGCCTCAACACCCTGGTCGATCTGGCCTATGGCCTGCTCGATCCGCGGCTCGAGGGGGCGCTTTGAAGCGCATGGAGCCCCGGCGCAGCGGCACGAGCTGGGAGCAGCGCGCGGCGGCCCTGGCGCCGGCGCTCGAGCAAGCCCTGGCGGCACGCCGCCGGCGCGGGCTTTCGAGCAGCCCCCTGGGCGCCGCCCTGGCCCGCTTGTGGCGCACGCCGAGCGCCCGGGTCAGCTTGATCTTCCTGGCGTTGTGCGCGCTGGTCTCGGGCCTGGCCCCGCTCTGGCCGCTGCCCTCGCCGATCGCCATGCAGCTGGCGGCCGAGCCGAGCCCCCCGCGCTGGCCCTGGTCGGCGCCGCCGCCGGGCGCCGAGCAGCGCCCGCTGGACCTGCGCCCCACGCGCTGGTTGGCAGGCCTCGCGGACGACGGCTGGGCCCATCGCGCCGTGGTCGAATTCGAGCTCTCGGCACCCGCCGGGACCGAGTTCGATCCCGATCCCACGGCCCGCGAGCTGGCCAGGCGCCTCGAGCGCTCGAGCGGCCGCCGCCCCAGCGTGGCGATCGAAGCGCTGGCGGGCGGCGCCTGGCGCCTGTGCCTCGCCGTGCCGCTCCACGAGCGCGCGCCGGGCTTGGGAGACGACCGCGGCGGGCGCGCCGACCGGCCGGGACAAGCACCGGCCCTGGGCCTCGAACAGCGCCTGCGGGCCGATGGGGCCTTCGCGGAGGCGGCCCTCGGGAGCCTGCCGGGGGCGCCGGGCTTGGTGGCGGTGCGCCTCTTCAGCGGCACCTGGGAGCTGCCGGCCTTCGACCGCTGGCTGGTCGGGAATCGCGCGCGGCTGTTCGGCCTGTGGCAGAGCGGCCCTTGGCTCGGGACCGACGGCAAGGGCCGCGATCTGCTCTCCCGGCTGGTGTGGGGCAGCCGCGTGTCCCTGCAGGTGGCCCTGGTCGCGGGCCTGTGCAGCCTGTCGATCGGCCTGTGCTACGGGGCCTTGGCGGGCTTGGCGGGCGGCCGGCTCGACAATTGGATGATGCGCTTCGTCGACGCGCTCTACGCCCTGCCGCTGATCTTCGGCGTGATCTTCCTGGTGGCGATCCTCAACGAATACCGCAGCGAACTGGCCGCCAGCGGCATCGACCGACTGACGGTGTTCTACGCGGTGCTGGGCGCGGTCTCCTGGCTGACCATGGCGCGGGTGGTGCGCGGCCAGGTGCTGCGCCTCAAGCAGCAGGACTTCGTGCTGGCGCTGACGGCCCTGGGCGCCTCACGGGCGCGCATCCTGTTCGCGCACCTGCTGCCCAACGTGCTGCCGATCGCGCTGGTCTATCTGACCCTCAGCGTGCCTTCGGTGCTGCTCTACGAGGCCTTCCTGTCGTTCCTGGGCCTCGGCGTCGAGCCGCCGCGGGTTTCCTGGGGCCTGCTCGCTCTGGATGGATCCGAGGCGCTCAGCAAGCTGCACGTGTTCTGGTGGCTGCTGCTGTTTCCGGCCCTGGCCATGGGCTCGACCCTGCTGGCCCTGGCGCTCTTGGGCGACGCCCTGCAGAGCGCCCTGGACCCCGGCGGCCCGCGGAGGGGCCAGGGATGAGCGCGCCCCGCTCCGGCGGCGAGCCGCTGCTGGTCGTGCGCGGGCTCGAAAAGCGCTTCGCCCTGGCGGGACGCCAAGGCGGCCGCGAGCTGTTGGCCCTGGCCGGCATCCATTTCGAGCTCGCCCGCGGCGAATGCCTGGCGCTGGTGGGCGAATCGGGCTCGGGCAAGTCGACCCTGGCGCGCTGCGCCACCGGCCTGGTGCCGGCCAGCGCCGGATCGGCGCGTTTCGACGGCGAGGAGCTGATCGGACGTCCGGCGCGCGAGCTGGTGCCCCTGCGGCGCCGCATCGGTTTCGTGTTCCAGGACCCGCGCGGCAGTTTCGATCCGCGCCAGCGCGTGGACAGCCTGCTCGCCGAGCCCCTGGCCATCCACGGGCACCTGCGGCCGAAAGACCGCCGCCTGCGGGCCCTGGCGCTGCTCGACGCGGTCGGGCTCTCCGCCGAGCACCTGTTCCGCTATCCGCAGGAGTTCTCCGGCGGCCAGCGGCAGCGCCTGGCGATCGCGCGCGCTCTGGCCCTCGAGCCCGAGCTGCTCGTGCTGGACGAGCCCACCAGCGCCCTGGATGTCTCCGTGCAGGCCCAGATCCTGAACCTGCTGAGCGCCCTGCGCTCCGAATTCGGCCTGAGCCTGCTGCTGATCGCCCACGACCTGGCCGTGGTCCAGCACCTGGCGGACCGCGTGGCGGTGCTGTACCTGGGCCGCTTGGTGGAGCTGGCGCCGGCCGCGGCCCTGTTTCGCGCCCCGGCCCATCCCTACACGCAGGCGCTGCTGGCTTCGCGGCCGCGCATCGACGCCGGCTCGGGCGCGGCGCCCGCGCGGCTCTCGGGCGACCCGCCCTCGCCGCTCTCACCGCCCAGCGGCTGCGCCTTCCACCCGCGCTGCCCGCGCCGCGCTGCGGACCCCGATCCGCGCTGCGAGAGCGAGTCCCCGGCGCTGAGGCACAGCGGCCCCCAGGCGACGCTAGCCTGCCATCTCGGGCCCCCCTCCGCGGCCCCCTGATCCCAAGCCCCGGCCCCCCGCTCGCGGCCCCCCCGGCCCCACCGGCCGCCCCCAGCGCCGCCAGAACCCGAGTGCTCTCCCCGTCGAGACCCAGCCCCGCTCGGCCCGAGAGCGGCGCGCGATCGCCCGAGCCCTCCAAGAGCCGGCGCCCGCGCGCATCCCGGCGCTCCGACCTGCTGCTGCTGGCCGCGGGCTTGCTGCTGGCGCGAGCTGCGCCGGTGCTGTGCCTTGGAGACGTGTTCGCCTACGGCGAGGAGTTCGAAAAAGCGGCTGTGGGGCGCGTGCTGCTGGCCGACATGGGGGTCTCCTGGCGCGAACTGCCCTACCACCCCTACGAAGGCGGCGGCTTCGTACAAAGCCTGCTCGACGCCGTCGCGTTCGTCCTCCTCGGGCCCTCGACCCTGGCGCTCAAGGCGACGACCCTGGTGTGGAACCTGGCCATCCTGTGGGCGGGTTTCGCGCTGATGGACCGCAACTTCGGGCGCTCGAGCGCCCGGATCTTCGGGCTGCTGCTGATCGCCGCCCCGGCCAGTTTCCAGAAGATTTCCCTGTTGGCCTTGGGGATCCACTTCGAGGCCACGCTGTTCCTCCTGCTGCTGCTTGGGCGAGGGCTGGACCTGGCCCGCACCTCTCGAGCGGCCGCGTTTTCCTGGGGCATCCTGGGCTCGATCGGGGGATTTGCCTGTTATTTTTCCTATCAATCGGTGTTGGTCGTCGCCAGCGTCGGCGCAGGCCTGGTTTTCGCGCGTGCATGGCCGACGCCGCGCGCGCTGGCGGCGCTGATCTCGGGTTTCCTCGCGGGTCTCACCCCCTGGCTGCTGATGTGGGCCCGCTGGGGCCCGGCGCTGTTCGATGTGCACGGGACCGACCGGGGGGCGAGCGGGGACGGCCTCAGGGCGGTGGGGTCCATCGTCGCGGCGGTCTTCGAGGGACGCGGCCCCTTGGATGCCGCCGCCCAGCTGCTCGGCCTGGCGGCCTTGCCGTGGCTCGCGCTGCGGCTGGGCTGGGGGCCGCGCCTGTCCGACGAAAGCCGCCGAGCGAGCGCCTGGATCCTCGGATTCGCGACCCTGTTCGGGGCGGCCTACCTGCTGAGCGGCTTCGCCGTGGAGGCTCTCCACCACTACGTCTGGTTGGCGCGCTTGGCGCCCCTGTGGATGGCCGCCAGCTTGGCGCTCAGCGCGGTCCTGGGAGACTGCATCCAGACCGGCGGGGGGCTGCGCCGTCGCCTGGGCCTGCTGGCGGCCGCTGTCTGGATCGTCTCGGGCTTGGCTGCGACCGTCCGGGAGTGCGCGTTGGGCAGCCCGGGCCCGCTGGCCCGAAACCTCGGGCTGCTGGCGAGCCAGCGGGGCTATGAGTGGGGAGGCTACCTGCAGAAGCTCTGGCCTCGGCTGCCGCTGCCTGAGCAGGAAAAACTCGAGCGCTTCAGGAGCCTGCGCGACGGGGACGGAGTCCTCCTGGAGGAGGCGCTGGCGTCCGTTTGGGCGCAAACGGGGGGCCACGACCTGGGCCAGATCGAGCAGGCGGCAGGAACGCGCGCGGGCGCCTTCGTGCGCGGCCTGGGGCCCTGGCTGCAGCAGCAAGGCGGTCGTTCTTTGAAGGCGCGTCTGGCCAGGGCGCGCCAGGCGCCCGCGAACTTGAGGCCTTGGCTGCTCGAAGCCGTGGGGCGTTTCGGGCTCGGGGCCCTGCGCAGCGTCGAGCTGCTCGAGCAGGAATCGGAGCTCGGTCTCTCCCTGGGCGCGGAACCCGAATTCTTCGTCGGCCTGGGCTGGCGCGCCTTCCAGGCCACCGGCTCCCGCGCGGGCACCGGCTGGCGGGCGGAGCGCCGACGCCTGCGTTTCGCCCCGGAGCTGATCGAGCGCTTCCTGGCCGCACGCCCCGAGCGCGAGCGCGCGCTCATCGCGTCGGGAATCGAGGCAGCCCGTGCAGCGCACGCCCTGCCCTGACCCGGCTCGGCGCGCCCAGCGCTGAGTGGGCAGAAGGTCCGGGCCGCCCCGCGGCGGGCCCGGGCTCCAGCGCTCCGCCCCCGCGGACCGCCCGGCCCCCCGGGGGGCGGAGAGGAGCTGCGGCCCCGGCAGCGGGCCCAAAGGCTGACCCCCGCCCACGGTCGGGTGCCCTCGAAGCCGCCCCGGTGCAAGCAAGCCCCGGAAGGGATCGGCGCCAACCGAAAGCGGGGACCGGCGTAGGCCCTGGGCTATTCTGCGCGGCCATGATCCAGCTCGACGCGGTCACCAAGCTCTATGCCGGGGTCCCGGCGGTCGAGGGCGTGTCCTTCGAGGTCCAGCCCGGCGAGGTGGTCGGCTTCCTGGGCCCCAACGGCGCCGGCAAGAGCACGATCCTCAAGATCCTCTCGACCTGGATCCGCCCGAGCTCGGGGCGCGCCCGGGTGGCCGGCTTCGACGTGGCCGAGGATCCCCTGGCGGTGCGCGAGGTCTTGGGCTACCTGCCCGAGCACAACCCGCTCTACGAGGGCATGCGCGTCGACGAGCTGCTGGTCTTCGCGGCCCGCGCCCACGGGTTGGCCAAGGGCCGCGTGCAGGAGCGCCTCGAGTGGGCGGTGACCAGCCTGTCGCTGCAGGACGTGGTCAAGAAGCGCGTGTCGCAGTGCTCGAAGGGCTATCGCCAGCGCATCGGCCTGGCGGCGGCCCTGATCCACGACCCCCAGGTGATCCTGCTGGACGAGCCGACCCACGGCCTCGATCCCCTGCAGGTGGTCGCCTTCCGCCAGTTCGTGCACGGGCTGGCGCCGGGGCGCGCGATCCTGTTCTCGAGCCACGTGCTGGCCGAGGTGGCGGCGATCTGCGAGCGCCTGTTGCTGCTGCACCACGGCCGCCTGATCGCCGCGGCGCGCACCGCCGACCTGCTGGCGGAGGCGGCCGGCCAGGGCAGCGACCTCGAGCGCGTGGTGCTGTCCTTGGTCGAGGCCCGCGGCGGCCGCGAATTGGCCCTGCGCGGCGGCAGCCGGGAGGCGCGCCGATGAGCCAGCGGCCCGCCTGGTTGTCCGGTGCGACCACGGTCGCGCGCCGCGAGCTCTTGGCCGCCTTCGACTCGTCGGTGGCCTACGTCTACACCCTGGCCTTCGCCTGGCTGTCGAGCTCGATCTTCATGAACGAGTTCTTCCTGGCCGGCCACGCCGAGCTGACCGCCTACTTCGAGCGCCTGCCGCTCTTGTTCTGCGTGTTCCTGCCGGCGATCACGATGCGCTCGTGGGCCGAGGAGAAAAAAACGCGCACCAACGAATGGCTGCTGACCTTCCCGCTGCGGCCCTCGGCGGTGGTGTTCGGCAAATTCCTGGGCGCCTTCGGCCTGTTCGCGTTGTTCCTGCTGGCCGGGCTGCCGCTGGTGGCGATGGTCTACAGCCTGGGCGAGCCCGACGGCGGCCGGCTGCTGACCGGCTTCCTCGGCAGCGCCCTGGCCGGCGCCCTGCTGCTGTCTTTGGGCCTGTTCTGCTCGGCCCAGAGCTCGGATCAGATCGTGGCCTTCGTGCTGACCGCCGTGCTGGGCTTCTTCTTGGTGCTCTCCGGCGACGACCGGGTCGTGGCGGTGCTGGACGGGCTCTCGCCCGATCTGGGGATCGGCAGCCTGCTGCGCGACCACCTGGCCTTGACGCCGCGTTTCGACGGCTTCGTCGCCGGCCGGATCGAGCTCGGCGCGCTGCTTTATTTCGTGCTCGGCAGCGCGGGGCTCCTGTGCCTCAACGCGCGCCAGGTCGAGGCCGATCGGGACTGAGCGCCGCCCATGTCCGCAGGCAAGCTCGAACGGCGCCTGTCGCTGTGGCTCTCGGCGGCCCTCTGGCTGGGCCTGCTGCTGGCGGGGCTGCGGCTCTCCGCGCGTTGGCCGGATTGGACCCTCGAACTCGGCCGGCGGCCCTGGGGCGAGCCCAGCCCGGCCGAGCTCGCCCTGCTGGAGCGCCTGCCGGGGCCCGCGCGGCTGACCCACTACGTCTCGGCCCCCGAGGCCCTGCCGGCCAACCTGCGCAAGCTGCCCGGCGAGATCGAGCGCCTGCTCGACAAGCTCGAGCAGGCCTCGGGCGGCCGCCTGACCTGGCGCCGCTTCCAGGCCGACCGCGACGAAGAATCGCGCCGGCTGGCGGCCGATCGGCGCGTGGCGCCGACGCGCCGGCGCCAGGTGCTGCGCGACGGCTGGAGCGAGAGCGAGTTCTACAGCGCGCTCGAGATCGAGCTCCTGGGCGAGCGCTCCCTGGTGCTCGGCGGCCTGGGCCCCGAGCAGCTGCCGCGCCTGCCGAGCCTGGTGCTGCAGCACCTCGGCGAGCTGGCGGCGCCGCGCCCGCCGCGCATCGGGCTGTGCGCGCCGGCGGCCGGCTACGGCGGGCTGGAGGCCCTGCTGCGGGCGCGCGGCGAGGTCACGCGCCTGAAGCCCGAGCAGCTCGACCCGGCCGCCCTGGCCGGACTGGACCTGCTGCTGCTGCTCGACCCGCCGGCCCTGTCCGAGCAGCTCGTCGACGACCTGCGGCGCGCGCGCGAGCGCGGTCAGTCCCAACTCTTCGGGCTGCAGCGCCGGCGCGCGACGCTGGGCGAGGTCGAAGGCGAGCTGGCGCTGCAGTTCCTCGGCACCGGCGTCGATCCGTCCGCGCTGCTCGCCAGCCTGGGTCTTTCCGCCCCGCGCTGGCCGCTGTTCGACGGACGCTGTGAAAACCAGCAGCGCGGCGAGCGCGTGGTCGATCTGCCGTTCCTGCTGCGCGCCATCGCGCCCAACCAGGACTTCCGGGCCCTGGGCAGCCAGCCGAACGGCACCCTGCTGTTCCCCACGCCGATGCCGCTCTTGGCCGTGGGCACGCGCCTCGAGGAGCTGGCGCTCGAAGCGACCCCGCTGGCCACCAGCTCCGAGCTGTCCTTCACCGTGGCGGGTCTCGAAGACGCCGGCCTGCGCCTCGACCCGGCGGGCGCGCCCCTGGCCAGCGCGCCCCTGCGCCTCTCGGCGCTGACGCCGGCCGCCGGCCGGCCGCTGCCCAAGCAGGCCCTGCTGATGCGCATCACCAGCCCCGATCCGTGGATCGGGGAAGCGCTGGTGATGGGCAGCCCGCGCGCTTTTTCCGACGAGTTCCTGGGCCTGGATGGCTACGCCCACCGACGGCTGGCCGAGATCCTGCTGGACAGCCTGACCCGGCCGGAGCGGCTGGTGGCGGCGCGCGCCGATCTGCCGCGCCCGGCCCCGCTCGCGCCGCTCAGCAACAGCGCCCAGCAGGCGTGGCGCCTGGCGCTGCTCGCGCCCCTGCTGCTGCTGCTGCTCGCGATCGCGCTCTGGCGCGGCCTGCGGCCCTGGGCGGCCCTGCGCGGCGGCGCGCGCGGGCGGGCCCCGCGCTGGGCCCTGCTGGCGCTGCTGCTGATCCTGACCGCAACCCTGAGCCAAAGCCTGCCGAGCCGCCTGCGGGCCGATCTCTCCGCCGATCCCAGCGCGGGCCTGGCGCCGGCGACGGTCGAGCTGGCGCGCGCGGCCGCCGCCGGCGAGGGCCTGACCCTCGAGTGGATCGCCAGCCCGCCCGGGCGCCTGCCCGCCGCGCTGCGCGCCCCGGAGCGCCTGGCGCGCCAGCGCCTGCGCGAATTGGCCGAGCAAGTGCCCGGCATCCGGCTGGTCAATCGCCCCGCGGACGCGGCCGACGGCGAGCGCGTGGCCGAGCTGCAGGGACTCGGCATCGAAGCCTTCCCGGTGGAGAGCGGCGCGCCCGGGGAGCGCAGCCGCCGCGAGGTCTTCCTGACCCTGCTGCTGAGCCGCGGCGCGGCCCGGGAGCAGCTCGATTTCTGGGGCGCCCAGGCCCTCGAAGACTTCGAGTTCCGCCTGGCGGCCGCCTGCTGGCGACTGCAGGGCCATACGCGCCCGCGCCTGGCCCTGGCCACGGACGTGCCGCGCCTGTCGCCGGCCGAGGCCCACAGCGAATACCTGCAGCGCAAGCTCTTCGCGCCGGTCGGCAGCGACGTCTACAGCCTGGCGCGCGCGGCCCTCGAACGCCTCGACTTCGAGGTGCTGCACGTGGATCCGATCTACCCAGCGCTGCCCGAGGACGTCGACGCGCTGTTCTGGCTCCAGCCGCGCCGCCCGACCGAGGCCATGCTGCCGGTCTTCGCCAGGCACCTCTACGGCGGCGGCAAGGCTTTCTTGGCCAGCCAGAACGTGGTCCTGCAGGCCCAAGCCCACCGCGGCCGGGGCTTCGACCCGGTGTTCTGGCCCGAGCCGCAGTTCGCCGACGTGCACGAGCGCTGGTTCCCGAGCCTGGGCCTCTCCCAGGAGGTCGCCGTCTGGTTCGACGCCCAGAACTTCGAGCGCGAACAGGTCAACCGGATCAACCTGGGCGAAGAGGAGCGCGCCTACGTCAAGCAGGACGCCGCCCTGCCCTTCCTGGTGCGCGCCAGCAGCGCGTACTTCGCCGACGATCCGCTGCTGGCCGGCGTCGGCGACCAGGCCCTGGCCTACCCGAGCCCCTTCGCGCTCGACCCGGCGGGGCTGGCCGCGGCCGGGCTGACGGCCCGGGTGCTGATCGAGACCTCCGAGGCCTCCTGGCGCTATCCGTGGAGCGGCGGATTCGTGCCCGAGCCGGTCTTGGCCGGCCCCGGCCCGGAGGCTCCGGCGGCGCCGCGAGCGCCGCTCTACCTGCGCCTGTCGGGCCAGTTCCCGCTGCCGCCCGCGCCCCCGGGCGAAAGCGCGCCAGCGCCGGTGCTGCCGCTGCCAGCGCCCGGCGAGCTGTTGTTGCTGGGCGCCAGCGAACCCTTCAAGAACGCGGCCCTGCAGGAGACGCGCTATCGCGGCGATCGCCTGCTGGCCAACGCGGCCGCTCACCTGACCCTGCCTCCCGAGCTGGCCGCGGTGCTGGGCCGCCGCCCCACGCCCCGTGGGCTCTACTTCACCGCGCCGGAGCGGCGCCTGGCCTGGCGCGCGGGCGTGCTGGCCCTGCCGCTCTTAGCGCTGCCCGCCGGCTGGTGGCTGCGCCGCCGGGGAGGCCCGCGATGAAGCTGCCGCGCCTCGAGCTCGCGCTGCTGCTCAGCGTGCTCGGCCTGTGGGGCCTCGGGGAGCTCGGCGAGCCCGTGGATCCGCGCCGCAGCGCCACGTTGCTCTCGCTGATCCCCCCGGGCACCACGCGGCTGGTGCCCGAGGGCGCGGCCAGCGCCGTGCCGGTGGCGGCCCTGACCCTGACAGAGGGCCGCGGGACGAGCTGGTTCATCGCCCGCTCCAAGGGCCTGTGGCGCAATCTGACCGCCGGCGGTGCCCTGTGCGAGGAGCGCGAGGTGCTGGGCCTGATCGAGGCCCTGGTGCGCGCGCGGGGGCTGTCGGAAGGGCTGGCCAGCGAGCTCGACCTGGACGCCCTGGGCTTCGGCCCGGATCGGCGCTGGCAGATCCAGCTGCACGGACCGCAGGTGCTCAAGGAGGACGCCGAGCGCGACGTGCTGGCCAGCGTCGAGCTGGCCCAAGGCCGAGAGAACCGCGGCGGGCCCGCGCGGCGCAGCGGCGCCGAGCAGATCCTAGGGCTCTCCGAGGACCTCCTGCCGCTGCTCGAAGGCCGCGGCGAGCTGCCGCCGCTGGTCAGCCGCCGGGCCCTGCCCGAGGCCTGGCCGGGCTGGGCCGCGGGCCTGAAGCGCGTGTT
>JBIKLM010000091.1:0-11662 GCA_044359835.1 Planctomycetota bacterium | reverse complement strand
AGGGTGATCACCGTCAAGGAAGACAGCGGCATCAAGATGGCCGCGATCACCGGATGGATCAGGCCAGCGATGGCCAGGCCGCCCGCCACCAGGTTGTAGGCCAGGGAGGCCAGCACGTTGCGGCGCAGAGCGGCCAGGGTGGCGCGCGAGCCGCGCACCAGCGCCGGCAGGCCGGCCAGCCCGGTGCCCGACAGGTACACGTCGGCGGCCTCCAAGCTGGCTTCGGCCGCGCCGGAGAGCGCCACGCCCACGTCCGCGTGGGCCAGGGCGGCGGCGTCGTTGACCCCGTCGCCGACCATCAGCACCGGCCCGCGCTCCCGCGCGGCGCGGATCGCGGCGAGCTTCTCCTCCGGCCCGAGTTCGCCGCGGGCGCGCGCGGGTTCGAGCCCGAGCTCCAAGGCCGCGCGCTGCACCAGGCCTTCCCGGTCCCCGGAGATCACCTCGACCCGCCAGCCCAGGGCCTCGAGCTCGGCCAGGGCCCGCCCGGCCTCGGGCCGCAGGCGCTGGGCCAGGCCGACCAGGGCCGGGGCGCTCCCCGCTTCCACCATCCAGACCGGCGTCTCGCCGCGCTCCAGCAGGCGCCGCTCCTCGGCCAGCCAGTCGGCGGACAAGCGCGCCCCCTCGGCCTCCGCCAGCTCCCGGTTGCCGACCGCCAAGCGGCGGCCATCGACCTCCCCGATCAGGCCGCGCCCGGGGATCTCGCGCACCTCGCGCGGCGCGGGCAGTCCGGGATCGACGCCGAGGCCGGCGGCGACGGCGCGCGCCAACAGGTGCCCCGAACAGGCCTCGAGGCGCGCGCCCCGGGCCAGCAGCTGCGCATCGCCGCGGCGGGTCGCCAGCGAAGCCTGGGCCTCGGTCAGGGTGCCCGTCTTGTCGAACAAAGCTGTGCCCAAGGGCCCGCCCAGGCGCTCGAGCACCTCGCCGCTCTTGATCAGCAGGCCCGCCCTGGCAGCACGCCCGATGGCCGCTTGGATCGCCAACGGAGTCGCCAGGCCCAAGGCGCAGGGGCAGGTGACGATCAGGAGCGCGATGGCGTGCTCGAGGGCCCGGTCGGGACCCGCCGGCCACCAGAGCAACAACGTGGCGCCCGCCAGCAGCAGGATCGCAGCGACGAAACGCCGCGCGACCCGGTCCGCCAGGCGCACCAGCCGGGGCCGCTCGGCGGCGCCGTCGGCGATGCGCGCCACCAGCCTCGAAAGCCGGGTCCCGGCACCGACCGCGGTCACCAGGACCTCGAGCGGCGCGTCCAGCAAGGTCGTGCCGGCGCTGACCGGGGTCCCCGGGCCGACCTCGACCGGGCGCGATTCGCCGGTCAACAGCGACAGGTCGAGGCGCCCGCGGCCGCGCTCGACCCGTCCGTCGACGGGCAGCACGTCGCCGGCCCGCAGCGCCACCAGGTCGCCGGGGCTGAGGGCGCTGACCGGCACCTCGCGCTCCCCGCCGGCTTCGATGCGGCGCGCGCGCTGCGGCGCCAGGGAGAACAGCAGCTCGACCTGATCGGCGGCCTGGCGCTCGTGGCGCCCCTGGACCGTGCGCCCGATCAGGAGCAGGAACACCACGGCCGTCAGGGACTCGAAATACACCTCGCCCTGGCCCCTGGCGGTGTTGTAGAGGCCCCACAGACTGCCGATCGAAAGCGCCAGGGACACCGGCACGTCCATGTGCACGCTGCGCAGGCGCAGGGCGGCCAAGGCCCCGCGGTGGAACAGCAGGCCCGGGCCGAACACCGAGGCCAGGGTCAAGGCCGAACCAAACCAGCGCAGCAGATCCTGCTGCGCGGCCTCCATGCCGGCGAAGGCGCCTCCGTAGAGTGCGAAGGCGATCAGCATGGCGTTGCCGAACAGGGCACCCGCGATGCCCAGGCGGATCCATTGGCGGCGTTCCTCGCGCTGGCGCAGCGCGGCCCGCTCCGCCGAACGGAACGGGTGCGGCGCGTAGCCCAGCCGATCGAGGGCCCGCGCCAGCTCCGCCGGCGCCAGCTCGCGCGGATCGAAGCGCGCGCGGGCCAAGCGCCGGCGCAGGTCCAGCTCGATCGAGGCCAGGCCCGGCACGGCCCGCGGCAGGCGCTCGACCAGCCACACGCAGCTGGCGCAATGCACGCCCTCGAGCACCAGTTCGAGCTCGATCAGCCCCCCGGCCAGGCCGCGCCCGTACAGCTTCAGGAAGCTCGGATCGTCGAACTCGTCGAAGCCCCGGCCGCTGATCTTCGCCGGAGCCCCCGCGGGCCGCGGCTGGGCGTAGAACTCGCCCAGCTCGAGGGCGGCGATGGCCGCATACACCGCCGCGCAGCCGGAACAGCAGAAGGCCCCCACCGGCGCACCGCCCAGGGGGCTCTGGCAATGGCGGCAAACGGAGGGCGGGGCGCCGCTCGGATCAGCCACCGGCGGCCCCATGGAGACAGCACTCCGGCGTGGCCTCGAGGGCTTCGAGCGCCGCCGCCGGCTCCAGGGCGCCCCTCGCCAGGGCCAAGGGTCCCAGCTGGCCGCGGCCGACCAGGGCCAGGGCGCCGACCGCCATCAGCGCGGCGGCGCTGACCAGCGGCACCAGGCGTCGCCGCGAGGCCAGCAGGCGCCCGACCAGCAGGCTGAACACGCTCAAGGCCGGCAGGCCCCCGAGCCAGAAGGCGGCCATCACGAAGGCCCCGGGCAGCGGGCCCCCCTGGCCGGCGGCCAGGGCCACGAAGGCGTACAGCCAGCCGCAGGGCAAGAACGCGCTGAGCAGGCCGAGCCCGAGGGGCCGCAGCGCCCGCGGCCAGCGCCCGAGCCGCGGCGCCAAGCGGGCGAACAATCCGCGGGCCCGCTCGCGCAGCCCGTCCGGCAGCAGCCCGCCGGGCAGGCCGCCGGGGCCCGCCAGGAGCCCGAAGGCCGAGGCCAGTTGGACCGCGCCGAAGAGCAGCATGCCGACGCCGGTCAGCCCGAGGGCCAGGCGCTGCAGGCCGAAGGCCTGTCCCGAGAGGTCGAGGGCCGCGCCCAAGGCGCCCGCCAGGGCCCCCAGGGCGGCGTAGGCCGACAAACGCCCCAGGTGGTAGGCCGTGAGCAATCCCGCGCGGCCACCCTGGCCCCTGGGCCCCCCCGCCAGCGCCAGCAGCGGACCGCACATGCCCACGCAGTGCAGCGAGCCCAGCAGGCTCGCCGACAGCACCGCCCCGGCCAGGGGCAGCCAATCGGGCATGGGGAAGGACGTGGGCATGGTTTAGGGGGGGCGGGTCGCCGCGGGCCGCCGGATGGCGGCCCAAAGGCATGCTGACGGGCTGGTCTGACGGCTCGGGCGCAGCCCGAGTCGATTTCTTCTCAGCCTGTCAGAGGCTGGGAAAAAATCGGCGCGCAGCGTCGATCCCAGCCTCTGCGGCCGCCGGATGGCGGCCCAAAGGCATCTGACGGGCTGGTCTGACGGCTCGGGCGCAGCCCGAGTCGATTTCTTCTCAGCCCGTCAGCGGCTCAACTCTGGGGAGGTTCGAGGGTCGAGCGCCAGGTGGTGGTGAAGCGCAGATCGGCCTGCTGCGCTTCCAGCTCGAAGATCCACAACCCGGCGCGGGCAATGCGGAATTCGCCCCGGTAGAGCCCCGGCGCGATCTCGGTGAACTGCAGCGCCTCGGGCTGACCGGCGCGGGCGTTGTGGAAGGTGTTGCCGCGCAGCTGGACCCCGGCCAGCGCCAGGCCGTCGCGGTCGGTGAGCGTCACGCAGGCCGCCAGGCGCCCGTGCCCGGCGGGCTCGAAGCGCTTCTCGACCTGCCAGCCCAGGCGCTGATTGGCCGCCAGCTGGGCGCGATGGAGATCCCAGTCGCGGGCCTTGCGCTCATAGTCCTTCTCGATCGCCATGGAGGGCTCCGAGCTAGCCAGCACCAGGCCGACCGCTTGGATCGAGACCGACATTCCGAGCAGGCCCAGCACTAGACCGATCCAAAAGACCTTGGGATTCATGGGCAAAGGGGCTCAGTTCGCGGAGCCCGAAGCGGCCGCCGGGGCGGGCGCCGGGCCTTGGGGCCCGAGCAGAGTGCGCCTTCCCCGGGCCAGGGGTTCCAGGGGTACGACAGCGAGGCCGGCCGCGTCGAGGCCGGGGACCTCCAGCAGCGCGAGCTCGATCTCGGTGATGCCGCGCACGAAGGCCTCGCGCGGCAGCACCACGAAGACGCTCGATTCGGCCATGGCCTTGGGTTCGAGGCGCACGGGGAAGGTCGGCTTGATCAGCTCGCCCGAGCCTGCCAGGCTGAGGTCCAGCTGCAAGGGCTGCGCGCCCTTGTTTTGCACGCGCAGGTGCACCTGGCAGCTGACGCGACCATCGGCCAGCAGGGTGTAGGGCGCGCTGTGCATGCGCAGGAAGGTCAACTCCGCCGGCTGGCGAGCGGCCAGCCGCCAGCCCAGGGTCCCGAGCAGACCGAGCAACAGGAGCGGATAGATCAACACGCGCGGCCGCAGGCGCTGCCCGGGTCGGCCCTCGAGCCCGTTCTGCGAGCCGTAGCGGATCAGGCCCTTGGGCTTGCCGATCTTCTCCATGACCGCATCGCAGGCGTCGATGCACTGCGTGCAATGGATGCATTCCATCTGCAGCCCGTCGCGGATGTCGATGCCGGTCGGGCAGGTCACCACGCACAGGCCGCAATCGACGCAATCGCCCCGGCTGAGCTCACCGGAGGCGATGCGCGCCAGCTTGCCGCGCGGCTCGCCGCGTTTGCGGTCGTAGCCGACGATCAAAGAATCCCGGTCGAGCAGCACCGACTGCAGCCGGCCGTAGGGGCAGGCGATCGTGCACATCTGCTCGCGGAAGAAGCAGACGTCGACCATCATGGCCGCGGTCACCCCGGCGACCAGCAGGAACGACTTGGGGTGCTGCAAGGGCGATTGCTGCATCCACTCCAGCAACCGATCGGTCCCCACGAACCAGGCCAGGAAGGTATTGGCCAAGAACAGCGAGACCAGCAGGTAGAGCCCGTATTGCAACAGGCGCCGCCAGCCCGGCATCCCGGCGCCGCCCTTGCTGTAGTGCTTGCCCTGGGCCAGGCGCTCGATCGGCCGGTAGAGGAACTCCATGTAGACCGTCTGCGGGCAGGCCCAGCCGCACCAGGCCCGGCCGAACAGGGCCGTGATCAGGAAGATCCCCAGGAAGATCGACAGCAGCAGCAGCGCCAGCAGCAGGGTCTCGGTGGCAAAAAACGTGACCCCGAAGAAGATGAACTCGCGGTTCATCACGTCGAAGCGGAACAGGGGCTGCCCGCCCATCCGCAGGAAGGGCGTGACCGTGAACAGGGCCATCAGTCCGTAGGCCACCAGACGGCGCTTGGTCCACCAGCCGCCGATCGACAGGCGCGGTCGCAGCCAGCGCCGCGTGCCATCCTCGTTCAGGGTCGCCAGCACCCGCTTCTGGGCCCCTGGATGCGCCGGCCCCGGGCGAACGCCGCTGCCGGTCGTTGCTTCGCTGGGTTCGTCGAGGGTCGGCATGTTCAAGCTCCTTGGTCTGTTTCGGGGTGGCGGCTAGCCCCTTCGAGGCGCGCCACCGACCTGGGTTCCCGGCGCGGATCGACTCCTCGATCAGAAGGCGGTCCGCCCGACGTGGCTCGGGTCCACGGCGCGCGCGGGCCGGGGCCGGCGGCCGGCCCGCAGGCGCCAGCCGCCGCGCCGGGCGCGCTCAACGGGTGCCGGCTCAACGGGTGCCGGACTCCGGCGCGCTGACCGGCGCGCTCGGCCAGGGGGCGATCGGATTGCCCTCGGGCTGCTTGCTGCCCGGTCCTTGCCCGCGCAGCTGGGCCACGTAGGCGGCCATCAGCACCAGCTGGGTTTCGCTGAGCTGCTGGCCCCAGGCGGGCATGCCCTTGGCGACCACGCCCTCCTTGAGCACGCGGTAGAGGTCGGCCACCTGCTTGACGTGGATGTAGTGGTCGTCGAGCAGGTTGGGGCCGATGTTGCCGCCCCCATCGCCGGCGTGGCACTGGGCGCAGCGGGCCTTGTACTGGCTGCCCAGGCCGGCCATGGCCATGGGGTCCTGGGCGTAGCGCAGGATCGTGTCCTGGTCGGGGGCGAGCTCGCCGTAGCGCGCGATCAACTGCTGGGCGAAGGTTGCGACCTCGCCCTGGTAGTCGTCTTCGATCGAGCGCCCTTCGACGCCCGAGTGGTAGTAGAAGATGTAGACCACGGAGAAGATCACCGTGGCCCACAGCAGCCCTACCCACCAGCCGGGCAGGGGGTTGTCGTACTCGCGGATGCCGTCGTACTCGTGATCCAGCAGCGGGTCGCTGCTGGGGCGCATGCCCACCGGGATCTCCCCGGGATTCAGGGCGCCTCCGCCGGAATGGTCACTGTGGGCGGGATGCGCGGGACCGTGGTCAGTCATGGCGATTCATCTCCCGAGGTTCGACGACCTGATGGTCGTGGAGCGGAATCTCTGCGCGCCGTGCGAAAGAGTCCTTGGACCCCAGCACCAGGCGCAGCAGGAGGACGAGGAAGAAACCGAAGAAGAAGACCAGGGCCAGGCCCTTGGCCGAGTTGATTCCGAGCGCCAGGGAGCACAGGCCCCCCGGGCCGGACAGCAGCGCTGCCAGGGGATCAGAGAGCACCGCGCTCTCCCTCCGGCTGCCCGGCGCTGGCCTGCCCCTCGCCTTCGGGAGCCGGCTTGGTGAGGTCGACGCCGAGGCGCAGCAGGTAGGCGGTCAGGGCCATGATCTGCTTGTCCTCGATGGCGACCTGGGCGTAGCTCGGGTCCTCGGCGACCAGGCGAGTCTTGAGCTCGAGCGCCTGGGCCTTGGCCAGCGCGATCGAATCCTGCTGCTCGCGCCCGTAGGGCGTGCCCAGGGCCACCAGCCCGGCGATCTTGGCCGGCAGGGAGGCGTAGTCCGTGGCGTAGTCGAGCAGCCAGGGATAGGGCGGCATCAGCGAGCCCGGCGCCGACCAGCTCGGGTTCTCCATGTGGCGCACGTGCCACAGGACCGAGGTGATCTTGGTGCCCTCGCGGGCCAGGTCCGGGCCGATGCGGCGGCTGCCCCACTGGAACGGCCGGTCGTAGACGAACTCGCCGGCCTTGCTGAACTCGCCGTAGCGCTCGGTCTCGTGGCGCATGGGCCGGATCTGCTGGCTGTGGCAGTTGTAACAGCCCTCCGCGACGTAGATGTCGCGGCCCAGGAGTTCGAGCGGCGTGTAGGGCGTCACCGACGCGATCGTCGGCACGTTGGACTTGATCGCGAAGGTGGGCACGATCTCGAACAGCGAGGCGCTGACCACGGCGATCGCGACCCACAGCGTGAAGACCATCGGCTTGCCTTCCCAGGCGCGGTGCCAGCCGGCGTCGAACAGCCGGTAGAGGCGCTTGCCGATGTGGCTCATGCCGTCCGGGACGTTGTCCGGGCGCGGGGCCGGCACATAGTGCTTGGCCAGCGGAGCAGCCTGGATGACCGGCTCGGCGTAGACCTTGGGCGCGGCCTTCATGGTCATCACCAGGTTGCAGGCCATCAGCACCACGCCGACGATGTACAGCGCGCCGCCGGCGGCACGCGCCCAGTAGAGCGGCTTGAGGCGCAGCACCGTGTCGAGGAAGTCCCCGTACATCAGCGAGCCGCTGGCGTCGAAGGCGCGCCACATCAGGCCCTGGGTCAGGCCGGCCGCGTAGATCGGCACGACGTAGAGCAGGATGCCGATCGTGCCGATCCAGAAGTGGTTGGTGGCCAGCTTCTGGCTGTGCAGCGGAGCCTGGAACAGGCGCGGCAGCAGCCAGTAGACCATCCCGAAGATCATGAAGCCGTTCCAGCCCAGGGCCCCGGCGTGCGCGTGGGCGATGGTCCAGTCGGTGTAGTGGCTGAGGGCGTTGAGGCTCTTGATCGAGAGCATCGGCCCCTCGAAGGTGCTCATCCCGTAGAAGGTGATGCCCACCACGAAGAACTTGAGGATCGGGTCCTCGGCGACCTTGTTCCAGGCCCCGCGCAGGGTCAGCAGGCCGTTGATCATGCCGCCCCAGCTAGGCATCCACAGCATCAGCGAGAACAGCATCCCCAGGGTCGACATCCAGGCCGGCACCGAGGTGTAGTGCAGGTGGTGCGGACCGGCCCAGATGTAGACGAAGACGATCGACCAGAAGTGCAGGATCGACAGCTTGTAGCTGTAGACCGGCTTGCCCGCCGCCTTGGGCAGGAAGTAGTACATCAGGCCCAGGAACGGGGTGGTCAGGAAGAAGGCCACTGCGTTGTGGCCGTACCACCATTGCATGAAGGCGTCCTGGACGCCCGCGTAGACCGAGTAGCTCTTGGTGGCCCCCACGGGCAGGGCCAGGTTGTTCAGGATGTAGAGGATTGCGATGGCGACGATCGTGGCGATGTAGAACCAGATCGCCACGTAGATGTGGCGTTCGCGGCGCTTGATCAGCGTGCCGAAGAAGTTGATCGCGAAGACCACCCAGACCAGCACCACGGCCAGGTCGATCGGCCATTCCAGCTCGGCGTACTCCTTGGACTGGGTGATGCCCAGGGGCAGGGTGACCGCCGCCGCGACGATGATCAGCTGCCAGCCCCAGAAATGCAGGTTGCTGAGCAGGTCGCTGAACATGCGCGCCTTGAGCAGGCGCTGGCTCGAGTAGTAGATCGCGGCGAAGACCGCGTTGCCCGCGAAGGCGAAGATCACCGCGTTGGTGTGCAGCGGGCGCAGGCGGCCGAAGGACAGCCAGGGCAGTCCGAAGTTGAGGCTCGGCAGGACCAGCTGCAGGGCGATGATCAGGCCGACCAGCGTGCCGACCAGGCCCCAGAGCACGGTCGCGATCACGAACTTGCGCGAGATCGCGTCGTCGTATTTGAAGGAATCGAGCAGCGGCTGGGGCGTGGTGGCGGATGCGGCTGTCATGGGGAGAGCGAGGCTCCGTGGGTGTGGTGCAGAGCTGCGGCGGGATCCTAGTGCGCTCGCGAGTCACCGGAAACGCCGCGCCGATCTCTCCAGCACACGGCAGATCTGGCGCCGTGGCAAAGCAGGCAGACAAACTGCCGCAGCTCGCGCTCTCGATCGCTTCCCTGCAGCCCACGAGGCGCGACGAGGCGCCGCAGTCTCGAATCCCTGCCGGTAGTTTGCGGAGGTTCTGGCTTGGACAAGCGGCCGCCTGCTGAGCCGAACTGGGGCAGTCGAGGATCAGATCTCGATCGGTTCACTGGACGGGTTGTCGCACGTGGATCAGGCAGGGATTTGGTGCGGATTGGTGTCCCTCGGCTCGAATTCCGTCCCAGTCCTGCGAGCGATGAGCCGGCAACGATGCGCGGAGTAGGTTGGCTCCGCAGGAGTGCGTGTGGCCTATCCGGAACAAGCCGATTCGTCCGCGATCGAAGAGGCGCCCGGCCAGCCGGCGCCGCCGTGGCCGTGGAGGTCAAGTGCCAGCTGCAGTGCTCTGCCGGCCCCGGCTACCCGACCCCGCACGGCTCCCGGAGGCCCCGCCGGGGTGCGCCGAGCGCCGCGGGCAGCGCCCGCGCTCGCTATCCTGCGCCCATGTCCGGACAGGAACTCCCGCAGGTGCGACTCCACGACGACAGTCTGACCCGCGGTCCGTGGACCTATGCCCGGCAGGTCGAGCCGCAGGGCGCTCCCCCGGAGGACGGCGCGCTGGTCGAAGTCCTGGACGCCTCGGGGCGCTTCGTGGGCCATGGCCTGTGGAACGGCTGCAGCGACGTGGCCCTGCGCTGGCTGTCCCGGGGCCGGCGCAGCGAGCTCCAGCGCCCGCGCGAGTTCCTGCTGCGGCGCCTCAAGGCGGCCGACGACCTGCGCCGCCGGGCCCTGCGCCTGCCGGAGGTCACCGACGCCTATCGGGTGGTGCACGGCGAGGGCGACGACCTGCCCGGCCTGGTGGTCGACCGCCTGGGCGGCTGCCTGGTGGTCGAGCACCACGCCCTGGGCTTCTTCCGGCTGCGGGCCGAGCTGGACTGGGCCCTCGGGCAGCTCTACCCGGACCTGGCGCGGGTGCACCGGGTGCCGAATCAGGCCGCCAAGCTCGAGGGCTTCCCGAGCGCCCTGCTCGAGGACCTCGACGGCGAGCCCCCGGCACCCGCCGGCTTCGTGCAGGAGCATGGGCTGCGCTTCCCCGTGCGCCCGGGGCAGGGCCACAAGACCGGTTTCTTCTGCGATCAGCGCGACAACCGCCGCCGGGTGGCCGCGGCCGCCAGCGGGCGGCTGGTCTACGACCTGTGCTGCAACAGCGGTGGCTTCTCGGTCCACGCGGCCAAAGGCGGCGCCCGCGGCGTGCGCGCCGTCGACCTGGACGAGGTGGCCCTGGGGCTGGCCAGCGAAGCCGCCCGGGCCAATTCGGTGGCCGTGGAATGGACCCACGCGGACGCCTTCGACTGGCTGCGGGACCACCAGGATCCCGCTCGGCGGGCCGACCTGGTGGTCCTCGATCCCCCCAAGCTGGCCACCGGCAAGGCCGGCGTAGAAGCGGCCCTGCGCAAGTACCTGGACCTCAACACCCTGGCTCTCGGCGCTGTCCGACCAGGAGGATTCCTGTTCACCTTCTCCTGCTCCGGGGCCGTCGACCTGCAGGGTTTCCTGGGGACCGTGTTCCACGCCGCCCGGCGCGCCGAGCGGGACGTGCGTCTGCTCGAGACCCTCGGCGCCGGACCGGACCATCCCCAGCGCCCGGACTTCACCCGCTCGCGTTACCTGAAGGGCGCCTGGCTGGCGGTCGACTGACCGGCGGACAAGCCGCAGGGCGGTGTGGCCGAGGCCGCCGCAAGCCCCGCTGTCAGCGCTTCGGGAGACCGAAAGCCCGCTGGGCCTCGGTTGTTTCGATGGCCCCGGGGCTCTTTCGGAGCCAAGGCCGCTCGGCGCCTCGCAATGGGCCGGGCCAGGAATCGGCTCCCCCGGCTCGCAACGACCGCCGGGAGCGATCCGGAGGGCGCGGCAGAGCGGCTCCGCCGGCAGGGTGCCCCTCGAGGAAAGGCCGCGGCCTCCAGCGCGCCGCTGGGCCTTCGGCCGCCCGGCGTCCCCGCGGAGCCCGGTGCCCATGGCATCCAAAGCAGGCATCCTGCCGCCCGGCGACCCCCACTCCGCAGCGGCCCGGCGCCCCGGCGGACCGGCCGCAGCCAGCCCCGCAAGGCGCTCGCGGTTGAGTCGGAGGCCGCCCCACGGCACAATAAGGGAAGCTCAAACCGCGCGCGCCGGGCCAGCCCGGTGCGCGCGGTTGTTTCAAAACCCGCCCTCCGCGGATTGCCGCCCGGCCCCACGCTGGCCCGCGGCGCCCCGCTCCCCGCCTCCCCACTCGCCATGACTCTGGCCAGCTTGATCCGCGCCAACGAATGGTCCAAGGTCGATTCCGCCTGGGCCGAGCTGATGGCCTCGGAGGCGCCCATCGAGGAGGTGCTGCTGGCCCTGGACGCGGCCGCCGAGACCAAGCACCTGACGCGCATGCTGCCGTTCGTGCGCGAGCACGCCGAGTTGCTCGAAGCCGGTGGGCGCTTCCGCGACGCCGCCGAGCTGCTCGGCAAGGCCATGTTGCTCGGCGGGCCTCCGGGCGAGCTTTCGACGCGCCTGTTCCGCTGCGCCCTGGCCGGCTGGGGCCAGGAGGCCTTCTGGGCGGACTACACGCGCCTGGTCCAGTTCCACGAGAGCACCTCCGACGTGCGCAAGGCCTGGCGCAGCCTGCGCAGCCTGATCGGGCTGGGCAAGGGCAGCGCGGTGTTCCACCGCTCGGGCTGGGGCGTGGGAGAAGTCTTGGA
>JBIKLM010000480.1:0-3278 GCA_044359835.1 Planctomycetota bacterium | reverse complement strand
TCTGGTCGTAGAGCTCCCGCTCGGACACCAGCCCAGCCGACAGGCACAGCTCGGTCAGGCGCGCCACCAGGGCGCCGGCGCTGACCTTGGCGTGGTGGTAATAGACGCGCTCCGAGAAGTAGTAGCGCGCCTCGAGCACGCGCACGATCTCGGACAGGATGTCCTCGCGCAGGAGCTCCGATTTGGCCAGGTCGATGTACAGGTTGCCGCTGCGCCGATCGACTTTGAAGTAGTTGATCAGACGCTCGTCGATGCCGAGCTTGAGGCCCGTGAAGTAGGCGTCGCGGGCCAGGTAGTCGAGGATGTCGGAGCAGATCGTGTCGGACAAGAGCTGCGACCAATAGGGCGGCAGGCCGGCGCGATCGGGATGCTCGAGGGGCAAGAGGATGCGGCCCACGTCGCGGGCCAGGCCCAGCTCCGAGAGCCTGCGGCCCAGGGCCCGGCGCGGGGCCAGCAGACCCTCGAAGCGGGCCGGAGAATCGTGGCGCTCGAGCAGCCCGCTCTGGTCCTCGATGTTGTGGCCGAAGGGGATGTGGGTGACGTCGTGCAGCAGCGCGGCCATGCGGATCAGACGCGTTTCTTCCGCGGAGACCGACAGGCAGGTGCTGGGGCTGAGCTCGAAGTTGAGGTTGACCGCGTCGATCAGGCGCTGGGTCAGGTGCAGGGTGCCGATCGAATGCTCGAAGCGGGTGTGCAGGGCCCCCGGATAGACCAGGTATGCCGCGCCCAGCTGGCGCACCCCGCGCAGGCGCTGGAACTCCGGCGTGTCGATCACCTGGAGCTCCTCCTCGCTCAGGTAGATGTCGCCATGGACCGGATCGCGGAGGACGCTCTTCTTCTTGCGCTGGGTCACGGGGAGCGAGGTCGGCGCGCTAGAATCCGCCGCGCCTGCGGGTTGCCTCGGGGGGCCGAGCATCATAGGAGCAGCGTGTCCGCCGCGGCTCGCCCCCGGCCGCCCCCCCCGCCCGCCGCACCCACCATGTCGAGCCGCCGTCCCCGCACCAGGCCGCCCCTCCTGGCTCCGCTGCTGGCCCTGCTCCTCGCGCCTCTGCTGGCCCTGTTCCTGACTTCCCTCGGCCAGGGAGCGGGCCAGGACGAGCAGAGCAGCGCCTTCCGCCAGTCCATGGAGCGGGCCGAGCGCCAGCTCGCCAGCGGGGACTGGAGCGGCGCCCGGGAGTCGATCCGCCGCGCCCAGGAGCGCGACGCCCGCTCGATCGCGGCCTTCGACCTGCGCGCCCGCTGGGGCGACGGGGCCGGCGATCTCGACGAGGCCCTGTGGAGCCGGTATCGGGGCTGGCTGCTGGCCCGCGCCCAGCGCCAACCCAAGGCGGAGCTGGAGCGCCGGCGGGTCGAGCTGCTGGCGGCCGACCCGCTGTTCGCCGAGCTCGAGAAACTGCGCCAGCGCTCGATCGCCAAGCTGCTGCCCCTGGCGGAGCGCTACGAGCAGGAGCGGCGGCCCCACTCCGGCATCGCCGTCCACAAGCTGATCCTCGGCCTCGATCCCGAGCGCCAGGAGAGCCTGGAGGCCATCGAGCGGCTGGCCTCGGCCCCCGACCCGGCCCTGGCCGCGGAAGCCAAACCCAAGGACCTGCTGGCGGGCGTATCGCAGGAGTGGATCGAGGCCTTCGATCGCAAGCACGGCGAATGGAAGCAGCGCGCCAAGCTCGAACGCGACAACTACGTGACGCAAACCAACGCCGGTTATGAGGTCATGGTGCGCACGGCGGAGGCGATGGAGCAGATGAACGCCTTCTATCGCAGCTTCTTCCGCTATGGCACCGAAGAACACCCGGGCAGCGTGTCGCGCATCGACGTGCGCATCTTCAAGAATCGGGACGAGTACCTGAAGCTGGGGGTCGGTCCGCCGGTCGAATGGAGCGGCGGCCACTTCGTGGGCGACGCGGTCGAGACCTACATCGGAGCGGGCGGCTTCGAGGAGATGACCCAGACGCTCTTCCACGAAGCGGCGCACCAATTCGTCTCCCTGGCGACCCAGGCCGCCGGCTGGCTCAACGAGGGCCTGGCCTCGTTCTTCGAGGGCTGCCGCATCCTCAGCAACGGCACGGTGCTGATGAACCTGCCGGCCAGCGGGCGCCTGTTCGATCTGGCCCCGCGCATGCAGGCCGGCTGGATGACCTCGGCCAAGGATGGGATCGATCCGGAGAATCCCTCGGCCTCATCGCCCACCAAAGCGCCCACCTTCCGGATCGTGCTCGAGAACGAGTACGCCTGGGGCCCGCCCTGGTATGCGCCCACCTGGGGCGTGGTTTACTTTCTTTACAACTACCAAGACCCCGAGGACGGCCGATTCATCTACCGCCGCGCCTTCCAGGAGTTCATCGACACGTCCGGGGGCCGCCAGGGCGAAGGCGCCGTCGAGAACTTCGAGGAGGTGGTGCTCGGCCAGCCCGCGAAACCCACCCCGGGGTTCAAGTTCGAGCGCCAGGTCGCCCTGCCCCGCACGGTGGCCGAACTGGATTCGGTCTGGAAGGACTACATCCTGCGCCTGCGGGACGAGCAGAGCGGTCAGCTGGGCGCCCCGCGCCCCTACCTGGCCTGGGCCCGCAACGCCCTGGTGCGCAAGGACCTCGACGACGCCTTCGAGCTGTTCGAGAAGGGCCTCGTGGCCGATCCGTTCGACGGTCCGTTGCTGGAGGAATTCGCCCAGTTCCTACACGAGAAGCGCCAGCAGTCCGACCGCGCCGCCAAGCTCTGCCAAGCGGCCTTGAGCCTGGCCGAGCGCGAAGCCAAGCTCGAGCCGGCGCGCATCCAGCGCCTCGAGAAGCTGCTGGCCAAGTGCGATCCGAGCCGGGGCACCTTGGAGGATGCCGTGGAGCAGACGCGCGCCAGCGCGCGGGCCCTGGTGGCGCGCTACCTGCAAGCCGGGCGCCCGTCGATGGCCATGGAGCTGGCCTACGGCCTGGGCGACGAGCTGGCCACTCCCGAGCTCGATCAGCTGTATGCCCAGGCGCTCGAACAGAAGGGCGCGGGACTCGACATCTGGCGCCTGGCCTACAACGAGCGCGACCTGGCCGGCTGGAACGCCTCCGAGCTGGAAGCCTGGCAGGCCCGCGGCGAGCGCATCCGCGGCAGCGCGGGTCCGTTCGCGGAGCAGGACTTCACCTACCGCTTCTTGACGCTCGATCAGGTCACTTCGGGGGACTTCTCGATGGAGTCCGAGGTGCTGATCGAAGGCGGTAAGGGGGCCTTCGGCGGCCTGGTCTTCGGGCGCAAGAGCGCCACCGCGTTCCACGCGCTGATCCTGTTCCCGGCCAAGG
>JBIKLM010000479.1:0-3294 GCA_044359835.1 Planctomycetota bacterium | reverse complement strand
ACTGGCGCATCGACATCGAAGCCGCCCGCCGCCTGACCCACGGCCGCCAAGCCCTGCAAGGCAACCTGGACCCCACGATCCTCTTCGCCCGCCCCGAGATCGTGCGCGCCGAAACCGAGCGCACCCTCGACGCCTTCCGAGGCCACCCCGGCTACATCTTCAACCTGGGCTCCGGCATCCTCCCGAAAACCCCCGTCGAATCCGTCGCCGCCGCCTTCGAAACCCTGTTCGCCCGCCGCTGACACTCCGGGGCAGCCCGCGCGGCCAAGCGCCCCGCAGCCCCGCGCCCCAGCAAACGCGGACCCTTTGGGTCACAGCGAGGCCCTCTGCGGGACTTCGCCGCTCCCGGTTCTCGAGCGAGACTCGGGCCCAGCGCTAGGATCTCCACCACCACGCGTATCGGACCTGCGCGGACTTGCCTCCGCCGCGGCGACGGCCCGGGCGCTCGCAACCCATTCGGAGGGCCTGACCATGACATTCCGTACTCGCTCGCTCCTCTGGGTGCTCCCGGCGCTCCTGGTTGCGATCGTCGTTTGGTTCTCGACAGGGCAACCGACGAGGGAAGACCGCGGCGACGAGCCGGCGCCCAGGGCGGCTGAGCCGGCGGCGGCTCGGCCCGATCCCGAGCTGCAGGTCGAGGCCCGGGAAAGCCTCGGAAGGCCAGATTCCAACGCGCTTGCCGGGAGTTCGATCCGGACCGAATTGCCCGTGGCCGTGCAGGCTGCCCAGGCGGACGGCGCCCCGGCATTCCTGGAGGGCGAGGTGCTGGCGCTGGACATCCGCGGGCAGCAGCTCGAACCGCAAGACGGCGAGGTGACCCTTCAGCTGTTGGGGGACAGGGACTCGAATGGGAAATGGGCCACATTGGACGTTGCCCTAGAGGTCCAGGCAGGCCGCTTCCGCCAGGAGTTGGACGCGTCCGCGGATCAACTCGCGGGATTCGACCGCTACCTGTTCAAGGCAGGCTCGCTCGGTGGCCGACCCGCCTGCCCGGCGATCAGGGTGGAAGGGGATTCGAATTTTTCCCCTCCCTTTGTCCCAGGGGAATCCGTGCGCCTCTGCCTCGTGCTGATGCCCGAGCATTTCATCGAGGTGTTCGCGGCGGAGAGCGGCGCACCGCTCGCGGAGGCCTACGCCCAGCCCTCCGCGCGGGGCAACGATCAGGCTTCCCACCACCTGTGGCCGCCGCCCGAGCCGGCCGCCTGCCCGCTGCCCTTGCCCATCAGCGCCAAGGGCTTGACGGATGCGACCGCCCGGGTGCTGGTGGGTGCTCCCGGCCGAGTCTGGCAGGCGATCGAGGTGGATGTCACGACCGCGGGCTCGACGCGAGTCGAATTGGAGCGAGGCTCCGGGCTCGAGGTCTCGTGGGCTGGGCCCGAGGCGGCCGCGAAATTGCTGCTGCAGCCCACAGGCTCCAAGACCCTGAAACTCGACCTGCAACGGGGTGGCCTGCCGCTGCGGCTGGAGGGGCTGCCGGCGGGAGCGGTGCGCGTGCTGGGCGTGATCGAGGAGGATGAGGAGGATGAGGAGGATGGGGAGGCCGGGCCGCGGATCCTCGCAACCGCCCAGGCGGTGCTGGTGGCCGGCGAAACGACGAAGATCGCCCTGCTCGAAGACCAAGGCGCGGGCCTCGGACTGACCCACGTCGCCGGTCGGATCCGCATCGCCCAGGAGTGGCAGGTGCAGCGGCTGACCCTCTCCGGTTCATCCGAGGACCACCTCGTCGGCTCGCTGAACAGCGGACACAGTCCCTGGCTGCTCTCCGACTTGGAGCTGGTGCGGGAGGGGGATTGGCTGGTCGGCGACTTTCGCTTCGAAGGGGTCCCCGCAGGGAAGTTCGTGCTCCGATGCCCCACGATCTTCCACTCCCGCGAACTCCAAGTGCCGCCCCAGGGCTTGCTGGGGCTCGATCTCGAGGTCGGGCCACCGAGCACCCTGCGCCTCTCCTTCGTCGACAGCGCGAGTGGCGAGCCGGTCTCGCCGGAACGCTGCTCGTGCAACGATGCATCGGTCCCAGTCGCTGGCGGTCAGGAAACGGGGGTGTTGGAACTGCGCCTGCCAAGCGAAGCGGTCCACTTCAGTGCGACCTTTCCCAGACACATGTACGTCTGGACCACGCTCGAGGTGCCCCCGGGAGGCAAAGAGCTCGTGCTCCCCGTGGACCGCTGCCCGATGGTTTCCGTGACCCTGCCCACGGGATCGTCGATCACCTTCAGCGGAGGCCGCGGTCACTGGCTCCCCCGCCAACCCCGCCTGGTCCCAGCCTCCCCGGACGCCGGCCAGGTGATTCGCTCCGAGCTGGGCGGCAGCAGCGCCCGCTTCATGGTCAGCCGTCCGGGCCGCTATCGCCTGCATCTGCCCCTCTACGCGGAATTCCAGGCCGTCGACCCGATCGAATTCCATCTGGGTCCCGGCGAGGAGCTCAAGCCGGCCATCCAGTGGATTCCCAGTTGAGCGGAGCGGCGCCCGCCCCGTTGGACCACGCCGTGCTGGCGCTGGCCTATGCCGCCCAGCGGACCCAGCTCGCCCAGCTGGCCGACCTGGCCCCGCTAGACGAGCTGCCAAAGCGGCCCGGGCTCGACTGCCCTTCGGTTTCGCCGCACGTTGGCCCGGTGAATGCCCGGCTTCCCGCGGCAATGTCCATCGGTCCGAAGCTCGACCCGCGCGCACCGACGCTGCCGACGGGACTCCACGGCGATCGCAGGCGCCACTTTCGCGCCCCAACTCTCGCGAACCGACTGAACCGCCGTCAGTGACCCAACCGCACCGCGACGTGGGGGGACAGCTTTCCACCCTTCGGCCTGCCGGGGCGAGTCTAGGGAAACCCGCACGAGCGGAAACTGGGGTGCCATGTTGCATGTCCCCAGCCACCCACCTCTTGGGGAAGCGAGCACCGTCCTTGGGCCGCTCCCTGGCCGCTCAAGAACCCAGGACCTTGGCGGTCTGCTGTCGTAGCAGTTCCAATGGCCATCCCGATGGCTGCCCCCCCTCCGCGGAGCGGAGGGCACGCCCCTCGGATCCCCCCCATGAACTGGCCCATGCTGCTCCGAATCGCTGCCGCGCTGCTTCCCTTGTTCGCCACCGGCTGCGCCCATGCGCCGGTCAGCCGGCTGTCGGCCGAGGAGCGCGAGATGGTCCTGGCCATGGGCCAGGGCATCGACGCGTCGACGCCCCCCGACGGCATCCGCTCCGAAGTCGGCGCCGCCCTGGACCTGATCGTTCCCGGCCCTTCCGGCGGCATCCCCTGCCGCCTGTATCGCCCGGCCAACCCGGCCGACGCGGCCAACCCGACCA
>JBIKLM010000090.1:0-11826 GCA_044359835.1 Planctomycetota bacterium | reverse complement strand
CCACGGCGGCGCGCCAGGCCGGGCCTTCGGCGCACACGTCGCAGGCGCCGCAGGGGCCCTCGGGAGCCGCGCCTTCGAAGGCCTCCGCCAGACTGCGGCGACGGCAGGTCGTGCTGCTGCCGGCCAGCTGCCACATGGACAAGAGGGCGCTCAGTTCGCGGCGCTGCTTCTCCGGTCCGCGGAAGTGCTCCGGGACCCGGGCGGGGTCGAGCTCCTGCAGCAGGCGCAGGCTGCGCTCCTCGAGCCGGCCGGAGATCACGCCCAGGGCTTCGAGCCAGGCCAGGCACGTGGCCAGGCGGCCGTCGGCGCGGCGGCTGCCGAAACACAGCCGGGAGAGTTCCTCGGCGTCCAGGTCCGGCAGGCGCTCGCGCCGATCCCGCAGCGCCTGGTGGACCCGCAGGATGGCGTCCTGGTCGGGGTTGGCCCAGCCGATGAAGCCCTGGGCCACGCTCAGGTCCTCCTGCGCGGCGAACAGCTCGACCCAGGCCGGGCGCCCGTCCCGTCCAGCGCGGCCGAACTCCTGGGTCCAGGCCTCGAGGCAGCGCGGCAGCTCGCCGTGCAGCACGAAGCGAATCCCGGCCTTGTCGATGCCGAGGCCGAAGGCGTTGGTCGCCAGCACCAGCGCGTTCTGGCTGTCCATGAAGCGCGCCTGCATGCGGCGGCGCTCGGCGGCCGGCAGGTCGCCGTGATAGACCAGGACCTCGCGGCCGCGGCGCGAGAGCTCGCCCGCCAGGGCTTCGAGCGTGCGGATCAGGGTCAGGTACACGATCCCGGGGCCCGGCAGGCCGTCCAGGCGCTCCAGCAGCGCCGCGCGGCGCTCGTCCGCGTCCGCATGGACCGAGGCGGCCAGGAACAGGTTGGGGCGATCGAGCGGGCCGCGCACGAGCAGCGGGTCCCGGAGCCCGAGGCGGGCCACGATGTCCGCCTGGGTGGCGGGCGTGGCGGTGGCGGTCAGGGCGATGGTGGGCGGGCGGCCGAGGCGCTCGCGGGCTAGGCCGAGCTGCCAATAGTCGGGGCGGAAGTCTTGGCCCCAGGCGGAGATGCAGTGGGCTTCGTCGATCGCCAGCCGGGCCGGGGGGCGCGCCTGGACGAGCTCCAGGAAGCCGGGGCTGCGCAGGCGCTCGGGGGTCGCGTAGAGCAGCTGCAGCTCGCCCGCGGCGTAGCGCGCCAGGTGCCGCCGGCGCTCGCCCGCCGATTGGGCCGAATGCACGCAGGCGGCCCGGATCCCGCGCCCCACCAGGGCGCGCACCTGATCCTCCATCAGGGCGATCAGCGGGCTCAGCACCAGGGTCGGGCCGTCGACCAGCAGGGCCGGGAGCTGATAGCACAGGGACTTGCCGCCGCCCGTGGGCAGGATCAGCAGCACGTCGCGGCCCGCCAGCAGGGCTTCGATCGCCCGGGCTTGCTCGGGACGCAAGCCGGCGTGCCCGAAGCGCTCGCGCAGCACGGTCTCGAGCGGCTCGGGGGAGCGCGGGGCGGGGCTGGGCATGCGATGGACGGCGGCCCGCGGGGGGCGCGCGCGATTGATGCGGCGAGTCTACAGAGCCGGCCCATCGGTGCCCGAAGGGGCCCTGTGCCCCGCCCCCGCACATCGCCTTTCGCCCCCGGCTGGCTGCGGCTGGGCCTGGCCTTGGGCCTGGCCTCGCTCGCGGCGCTGCTGAGCGAGCTGATCGCGCCCGCCAGCGCCTTGTCGGTCTTCGATGCGGAGCAGCAGCGCCTGCCGGGTTGGCTCGCGGCTCAGGGGGAGAGCTTCGCGCGGCTGCTGACGGGGCACTGGCCGAGCACCGGCCACCTGCCCTGGTTGTGGGGCGGCGGCCTGGCCGCGGGCGCCGTGGCCGCACTGTGGCAGCTTGGGCTCAAGCCGGGACTCGAAGCGCTGCTGCTGTGCGTCTGCACGGGCCTGTTGCTGCGCCTGCACGGACCGCGGCCCGCGGAGCTGGCTGGGCTTTGGCCCTTGACCCTGGGGAGCGGACTGATCCTGCTGGCCGAGCGCTGCCGCTGGCCGGCCCTCTGGCTCGAGCTGGTCGCCGGCTGGCTGCTGCTCGCGGCCCTCGCAGAGGCCCAGCGGCAGGGCCTGTGGAGCGGTTTGGGAGCGCTGCTGTGGGCGGCCCTGGTCCTGGGGCAGCGCTCGCTGCCGCGACCGGCCGCCCGCACGGGCAGTAGCATGGGGCCATGATCCGCCCCCTCCTCGCCCTGGCCCTGGCGCTGGGCCTCGACTCCAAAGCTCCGCAGGACACCTTCCAGCAGGATTACGAACGGGCCGCCGAGGCGCGCGACGCCGAGCAGCTCGCGGCCCTTTGGCGCGCCCAGCCCGGGCGCGTGCTGCCGACCTTCGACGGCGATCTCGAGGCCAGCCTGGCGCTGTGGGAGAGCGCCCGCGAGCAGCCCGACCTGGCCGGCATCGAGCGCCTCGAGCAGCGCGCGCTGTTCGCGGCCCAGCAGGCCAGCCGGGTCCTCGATCGGCCGCTGCTCGAGGACTACGCCAGCGCCTTCGTGGGCTGGAACGAGGTCCAGCGCCTCGAGTTCCGCGCCGGTCAGCGCGCCTTCGGCAAGTCCCGGGAAGCGGCCAAGGCCGGCGACCAGGAAGGCGCTTTGGCGGCGGCCCTCGATTGCGCCGCGCGGGCGGAGTCCCTGGGGGATTGGTGGGGGCTGGCCATGGGCGCGGGCGGCGCGGCCGGTGCGCTGATGGCCCTCGAGCGCTACGACGAGGCCCTCGTGCACGCCGCCCGGGCGCGGCTGATCAACCAGCAGCTCGGCCTCGCAGGGGAGGAGCTCTCCGCCACCCTGCTGGTGGCGGAATGCTGCGTGCGCCTGCAGCGCTTCGAGCGCGGCCTGTCCGCCGCCCACAGCGCCGATCTGCGCCTCGAGAAGGGCCCGGCACCGCTGCGCCGTCGGGCCCTGGCCGCGCGCCACGCCTGCGAGCTGGGCCTGGGCCAGAAGGAAGCCGCCGCCGAGACCCAAAAGCGCCTCGAAGCCCTGCCGCGCTGACCTGGCCGACAGGCTGAGCACGAATCGATTCGGGCCGCGCCCAAGCGGTCCGACCCGCCTGGCAGCAGGGCTCTGCGGCTGCGCCTCTGCGCGCGGCTCTGCCTGCGGCGAGATAAAACTCCCGGCGCAGCGCGCACGGTCGGCCCGGCCTCCGTCGGGCGCCCCCGACGCCCGCCGCAGCGCCCCGCGGCACCTGCTCCGCTCGGGCTAGGCCGTCGAGGCGCCAGAACCCGTGAGCGCGGACCCCATGCACCCTGCTTCCGACAACAGCTCCAACGGCGGGCCTGCGAGCGAGGCCGCGACCGAGCCCGGCGGCGCGCCTCTGGCGCGCCTGCTGGGCTACGCCCGTCCGGAGCGCCGCCTGCTGTCGATCGCGGCCCTGGCCTCGGTGGCCAACAAGGTCTTCGACCTGGCGCCGCCCTACCTGATCGGTCTGGGCGTCGACATCCTCGTGGCGCGCGACGCCTCCCTGCTCGGGCGCTGGTCGGGGCTGGATGCGCCCGGCCAACTGTGGCTGCTGGCGGGGCTGACCGTGCTGGTCTGGACGCTCGAGTCCCTGTGCGAATACGCCTACCAGCTCTGGTTCCGCGGCGCGGCCCAGGCGGTCCAGCATCGCCTGCGCGGCGATACCTACGCCGCCCTGCAGCGCCAGGAGCTGGCCTTCTTCGAGGCCCGCGGCAGCGGCGAGCTGCAATCGATCCTGTCCGACGACGTCAACCAGCTCGAGCGCTTCCTCGATCGCGGGGCCAGCGACCTCCTGCAGGTGGCCACCACCGTGCTGGTGGTCGGCGGCACCTTCGTTCTGGGGGCCCCGGCGGTGGGCTGGATCGCCTTCCTGCCGGTGCCGGCGATCCTCGCTTACGCCTGGTGGTTCGAGCGCCGCCTGGCGCCGCGCTACGCCGACATGCGCCAGACGGTGGGGGAGCTGGCGGATGGCCTGTCCCACAATCTGACCGGCATGGCCACGATCCAGGCCTTCTCCCAGCAGGGCTTCGAGGCCCGGCGCCTGGCGGACCTGTCGGAGCGCTATCGCGCGGCCAACCAGGCGGCGATCCGCTGGAGCGCGGCCTTCGTACCGACCATCCGCATGCTGGTGCTGGCGGGCTTCACCGCGCTGTTGCTGCTGGCCGGGCGCGAGGCGCTCGCCGGCCGCCTGGAGGTCGGGCTGTTCTCTTCGATGGCGATCCTGATCCAGCGCCTGCTCTGGCCCCTGACCCGCCTGGGCGAGACGCTCGATCTCTACCAGCGGGCGATGGCCTCGGCCCGACGCCTGTTCGGCCTGCTCGATCGCCGGCCGCGGCGCACCCCCGGCACGCGCCCCCTGGCGCGCGTGCGCGGCGAGCTGCGTTTCGAAGCGGTCCGCTTCCGGCACCAAAACGGCCAGGAGGTCTTCCGCGGGCTCGACCTGCTTATCCCCGCGGGCCAGACCACGGCGATCGTGGGGCCCACGGGCGCCGGCAAGAGCACGCTGCTCAAGCTGGCCCTGCGCTTCTACGATCCCAGCGAAGGTCGCGTGCTGCTGGATGGCATCGATCTGCGCGAACTCTCCGATCAGAGCCTGCGCGGCGCCCTGGGGCTGGTCTCCCAGGACGCCCACGTGCGCTCCGGCACGGTCTTCGAGAACATCGCCTACGGCCGGCCGGAGGCCAGCCCCGCGGAGGTCGAGCGCGCGGCGCGCCTGGCCGAGGCCCACGAATTCATCCAGCGCTTGCCGGCCGGCTACGCCACCGAGGTCGGCGAGCGCGGCCAGCGCCTCTCCGGCGGCCAGCGCCAGCGCCTGGCGATCGCGCGGGCGCTGCTGCTCGATCCGCCGATCCTGGTGCTCGACGAAGCCACCTCCTCGGTCGACACGGAGACCGAGGCCGCGATCCAGCGCTCCCTGGAAGCCGTGTGCCGCGGGCGCACGGTGCTGATCGTGGCCCATCGGCTCTCGACCGTACGCCGCGCCGCGCGCATCCACGTGCTCGATCAGGGCCGCGTGGTCGAGGCCGGCAGCCACGCCGAACTGCTCGAGCGCGGCGGCCTGTACGCGTCCCTGTGGCGCGTGCAGACC
Source organism: Planctomycetota bacterium (assembly GCA_044359835.1). Classification (GTDB taxonomy): domain Bacteria; phylum Planctomycetota; class UBA1135; order UBA1135; genus JBIKLM01. The sequence continues at coordinate 6,785 of JBIKLM010000090.1, read as the reverse complement.
GGCCAGAGCGAAATCGAGGTGCCCGCGTGACCGTGCGCCGCGATCCCGAGCGGGTGCTGGAGGAATGCGAGGAGCAGCGCTTTCGCTCCAGCGGGCCGGGCGGGCAGCACAAGAACAAGGTCGAGACCGCCGTGCGGCTGCTGCATCGACCCACCGGCCTCTCGGCTCAATCGACGCGCCATCGCAGCCTGGCCCAGAACCGCGCGGCGGCGCTCGAGCGCTTGCTCGAGCGGTTGCTCGTCCTGGACACGCCGGTCAAACAGCGCCGCGACAGCCGCCCGACGCGCGGCTCGGTGCGGCGGCGCTTGGAGGGCAAGCGCCGGCGATCGGAGACCAAATCCGGCCGGCGGCGGCAGGACGACGGTTGACCCCAGGAGGATCGACCGGAGAGCGCCCGGACCGAGCGCGGGACCTGGGCGCCGGCCGCCGCTCGCGCGACCCGCAGCGGTCGGGCGGCGACCCGGCCGGGGAGCCCTGGCGGTCCGATTCGGGCCCGGGTCGCGCTGCAGGCTTCGGGGGCTTTCGTCCCGCGGCCCCGCGCCGATTCCCCGCCCGCCCCCGCCCTCGAAGCGGGGCCCCTGGCGCGGAGCCGCGCCAGCCTCGCCCGGGTCGCGCCGGGATCGCGGCGCCGGGGAGTGCTCCGGCAAGCCGCCCGCAGGTTCGGGGCGACCGCCCAAGGCACCCCCAAGCGCCCGGGCGCCGCCCGCGGGTCGGCCCGGTGCCGTAGCATCTGCGGCCCTCGCCTTCCCCGTGAACTCGCGCTGTTTCCAGGACCCCCGAGAGGCCTTCGACGGGCTGCCGCCCCCCGCGCTCCCCGGACCGCCCCGGCTGCTGGTGCTGGTGGCCGTCGAGGAGCCCTTCGATTGGGATCAGATCCCGGCCGCCGGCACCCCGGTGGACATGGACCTGGGCCGGCTGGCGGAGCTCCAGGACGGGCTGCAGGCGCGCGGTATTCTGCCCACCTACGCCCTGGACTATCCGGCGGTCGAAGCCAACGGCGAGTTGTTCGGGGAGTGGGCCCGCGCCGATCGCGCCCTGATCGGGGCGCACCTGCATCCCTGGGTCAACCCGCCTTTCGGCAGCGAGGAAAGCGGCCAGTCCTTCGGCGCCAACCTGCCCCCGGCGCTCGAGGCCGACAAGCTCGCCGAGCTGTTCACGCTGATCCGCGCGCGGACCGGGACGGCGCCGCTGCTCTATCAGGCGGGTCGCTACGGGGTCGGCCCCCAGACCCTGGCGCAGCTCGAGGCCCACGGCATCGAGCTCGACGCCAGCCTCTCGCCGGGTTTCGACTACGCCCACCTCGGGGGTCCGGATTTCCGCCGCTTCGATTCCCGGCCGCGCTGGTACCGCGGCGGCCGCGTGCTGAGCGTGCCGGTCACCGGCGGCTATCTCGGTGCGCTGAGCGGCTTGGGGCCCAAGCTGCACCGCAGTTTCGAAGCCGACCTGGCGCGCCGGGCGCGCCTGCCGGCGCTGCTCGATCGGGCCGGGCTCTACGGCCGCCTGCGGCTTTCGCCGGAGGGCAATTCGGGGCGCGATCTCGAGCGCTTGACCGAGGCCCTGCTGGGGCGCGGCGAGCGCCTGTTCACCCTCTATCTGCACTCTTCGAGCCTGGTGGCCGGGGCCACCGGCTACGCCCGCGATCCAGCCGCGGTCGAGGCCTTGCTGACGCGCACCCTGGCCTTCGTGGACTGGTTCCGCTCGGTGCTCGGCGGCCAGCCCGGCGACCATCGCAGCGTGCTCGAGCATTGCCGCAGCGCCGCTCGCGGGGCGACGCCCGGGCTCCCGCACCCGGGCCCCCAGGGGCGCTGAATTCGTGGCCTACACCCGCCGAGCCGCGGGGCGCAGCGGGGGCGGGGTCAGTCGACCTGCGGCGCTTCGGCCTGCGGCTCGCCGCCGCCCCGTTCGGCGGCTGCTTCCTGCGGCGCGCGGCGCAGCAGGGCCTGCACCGCCCAGCGCCCGGCCCAGGGCGCCAGCGGCAGGGTCAAGCTCCACAGGGCCACGGGCTGTGCGCCCCAGTCCGACTTGTGGTCGCTGAAGCCGCCCAGGAAGTCGTAGCGCGACAGGCGCCGCTCGATCGCCGCGCGTATCGCCAGGGCCCGCAGGGCGATGCCCGGACGATCGCCGGAGAGCGCCGGCGCGTAGCCCTCCTGGAGCTGGTGGTAGGCCCCGTCCGCGTCGAAGCCGGCCTGGATCGCCACGGGCCCGTCGGGACCGATCAGTCGATCCATGCGCGCCAGACCGGCGCCGTGCAGGCGCTCGAAGGCGCTCCGATAGAGGGCCACACGGCGCGGATCGGCGAAGGCGCCGGGCTGGCCCGCGGCGATCCAGCGCGCCTGGTGCAGCTCGAAGAACTGGGCCAGCCAGGGGCCGAGCTCGCGGCCGGGCTCGAGCTGCTCGTGGCGCCAGCCGCGTTCGTCCGCACGCCGCAGGGCCTGGCGCAGCTTGCTGCGCATGCGCGACCGCAGCGCGGCCACGTAGCCGTCGAACTCCGCGGGCAGGCGCGTGCAAGCGGCCAGGCGCTGCTCGCGCCGCAGGGGCCGCCCGGCCCGTTCGAGAGCCGCCAGGAAGGCCTGCACCCCGGCGGATTCCTGCGGCAGGGTGCGCAGGATGGCGTAGTCCGCCAGGCGCGCCCGGGACAGCCCGCGCACCAGGGCCTCTGCGACCGCGTCCCTGAGCTCGGGCTCGATCAGCGGCTCCAGGTGGTCGCTGTCGAAGCTGCCGTCGCCGAGCAGCCGCGCGCGGCGCAGGATCAGCGCTTGACGCTCCGGCTCGCGCACCAGGGCCAGCCAGCCCACCAGCGCGTCGCCATCCCAGACCGCCAGGCCCGCGAGCCGCTCCCCAGGGGCCCCGTAGGCGGCCTGATGGCTGTTCAGCCAGTCCGGTGAGTTGAACCACGGATGCGCGCCGCAGCGCGCCAGCAGCGCCCGCCAAGGCGCCTGCAGGTCGGCCAGCTCGGACGCCCCGCGGCGCCATTCGATGCGAAGCTTCGGCTGGGGCACCGCTCACTTCCCGCCCAGGTAGCCGAGCGCTTCGAGCTGCCGACGCATTTCGTCCGTGAGCAGCCCCGGCGGCTGATCGCGCAACCCCTCCTCGGCCAGGAAGCGGGCGTGGGCCTCCAGGGCGCGCATCAGCTCGTCGCGCCGCTGCGCCAGCCCCGTTTCGTCGAAACGATCCTGCCGCTCGCCCGGATCGCGGGCCAGATCGAACAGCTCGTACATCGGCAGGATGTCGCCGGCCTCCGCGCGGTAGATGCTCTTTTCCGTCAGCACCAGCTTGAGCTCGCCCTGGCGCACGCCGCTCAACACGAAATCATCCTTGATGTCGTGTTCCATCGAGAATTCGTTCTCGAGGAACAGCGGCGCGCCCGCATCGGGCTGCCCGCGCAGCAGCCCCGCGAAGCTCTGGCCGTCCCCGAAGCGAGCGCCGGACTCGAGCAGGCCGCAGAGCTCGAGCAGCGTGGCCGGCAGGCCGACCGTCTCCACGGGCGCCGCCACGCGCTGGCCCGGCGGTACGCCCGGGCCGGCCAGGATCAGCGGCACGTGCACCAGGGGCTGGGAAAGCGACTGCCCGTGGCCGAGGGAGCCGAACTCGAACCATTCCTCGCCATGGTCGGCGGTGATCGCCACCAGCGTGCGGTCCGTCAGGCCGAGGCGCTCCAGCTCGTCGAAGACCTGCCCGAGGCCCATGTCCTGATAGGCCACCTCGCCGTCGTAGAGGTCCCGCCCGACCTTGGCTTTGCGCTGATTGTGCAGCACCAGTCCGTGGGATTGGGCGAAGCGCCGGCGGTACTCGCCCGGGGGCGCGTAGGGCGAGTGCGGGTCGATGTAGTGCAGGTAGAGCAGGAAACGGCGGTCTTGGTTCGCGGCCAGCCAGGGCAAGGCGCGGCGATTGACCTCTTGATTGTCGTTGGCGTAGTTCCAATTGAACTGGTAGCGCGTCAGCGCGATCAGCAGGCGCCCGAACCAAGCCGTGCGCAGGGCCGCCTTGGGCAGCGTGTCGACCACCGGCGAATCGAAGTAGGTGTCGAAGCCGCGGTCGAAGTCGAACACCGCTTGGATGTTCGGGTTGGTGACGATCGCGGCGGTGTGCCAGCCCGCGCTCTGGAAGGCTTCGGCCAGGGTGCGCTGGCCGCTCGGCAGGCGCAGCATCGAACCGTGGTGCAGGGCCCCGTGCCGCGAAGGATAGAGGCCCGTCAGCAGCGTGCCCGTGGTCGGTTTGGTCCAGGCGGCGCTGGCCATCAGGTCCTCGAACAGGGCGCCCTGTGCGGCCAGGGCATCGAGGCGCGGCGAGGTCGGGCGCGGATAGCCGTAGCACGAGAGCGCATCGGCCCGCAGGGTGTCGACCACGATGTAGACCAGGTTGGGCGCCTCGGCCGTGGCGCCGTTGTCCCCGCCGGCGGCGGGGGCGCGCAGCGCGAGGGTCGGCTGCTCGCGCCGGCTCTCGAGCCACAGCGAAAGCGGCGTCAGCGCCAGGATCGCGAGCAGCAGGCCATCGACGACCCGGCGGGCCGGCCGCCAGCGCGGGGCGCGCGGGGCCTGGGGCCTCGAGATGAAGGGCCAGGCCGCCAGCACCGCGACGAACAGGGCCAGCGCCAGGGCCGCCGCGGCCTCCAGCAGCGCGCCCGTGGAGGTCGGGCCCGCCGGGTGGCGGGTCAGGCGTGCCAGGGCGGTCGCGCCGCCCGCCAGCCAGCACAGGCCCGCGCTCCAGCCGATCGCGGTCGCCGAGCGGCGCGGGGCCAGCCGTGCCAGGACCAGCGCGACCAAGGCCGGCGGCAGCGACCACAGGGCCGTGCCGAGCAGATTGAGCCCGATCAGCTCGAGCGGCGCCAGGAAGGGCAGCCACTCACCGGCGAAGTAGGTGCCGCGCCAGGCCCACAGGGCCAAGCCGCCCGCCAGGACCCCCAGGGCGCCGGCGCGCGCCTCGGCCCGCGGACGGCCGCGGAACAAGAGCGGCGCCAGGGGCAGGGCCCACAGGGCCAGCAGCAGGGCCAGCAGGGCGAATCCGAGGCTCTCGACCGCCACGGCCACGGAGAAGGCCAGCAGGCGCTCGCCGAGTCCGGACGGGGGCCCGGCTTGGAACTCGCGCACGTGCTCGGTGCCGTACAGGCGCCAGGCCGCGAGCAGGCCCAGCAGGACTCCGGACAGGCGCCAGAAAGCGCCTGCCACGCACAGCGGCCAGGGCGCGCGGCGGCTGGCGGGATCGGCTTGGGGGGGCATGCGTTGGCGGGTTTTTGGGCCACCAGTTCTAGCGGCTGGGGGCCGGATGCGCTCGGGGGGATCGGGGACCCTGCGGGCCGCGGGAGCGCTGTGGGGGCGCGCCGGCGGCCGGCGGGCCAGCGCCCGGTCCCTTGGCGGGTCAGGTCAGGTCGAGCCCGCTGCGCGGCACCGCGCGGGGGAAGCGGCGCTGCAGCGCGGGCGAACTCCAGATCAGCTGGTGGCGGCCGTACCCCAGGGCCCGGTAGTGCCCCACGCTGCGGAAGCCCAGGCGGTCCAGTCCGGCGCGCGAGCTCTGCTTGTCGGTGTGCGCGTAGCCCACCAGCTCGCGCTGACCGCGCCGCGCAAGGTCTTGGAGCACGAAGGCCATGCCCGCCTGGTAGAGCTTGTGCCCGCGGTGCTCCGGACTGGTGAAGGCCTTGTAGATGAATTGCTGGTCGGGGCCCAAGGCGCGCTTCTGTTGCCCGGGCACGTTCAGGTTCCGCGGGTTGACCCACATGCTGAAGACCGGCAGACCTTCCGGATCGGTCAAGCCCAGCACCAGCCGGTGCCCGAGCTCGAGCCGGCGCGCGCCGCGCTCGCGGTCCCTCGGTCCCAGCTCGGTGTGCCGCGGCTCGCAGCGGAAAAGCAGCTGCGCATCGCCGAACAGGAATCGATAGCCGCTGGGCGCGGCGAAGTCCTGATCGCCGGGCTGAACCGGGCGCACGAACACGTCGAACCGGTCCCAATGCAGGTTCCAGTACAGACGCGAGAGCGAGCGCCAGAGCCCTCCGTGGGCGGGAGCTGCGGCGGGCGCGCTGGCCATCAGGAACCGAGGTACAGCGCGGCGGTGTTGGTGATGCGCCCGATGCTGTTGATCGCCGTGAAATCGAAGATCACGCCGACCAGGTCCAGGAAGCGGCCCAGACCGACGACCGCCGGGGAGTTGGGCAACAGCAGGGCGCCTTGGGCCGTGCCGGCGCCGCTCAAGCTGCCGGCGAAGCCATTGAACACCGGCGGGGTCAGCCCGGCCCACAGGACCGGATCGAAGTTCTGCGGCAGCACGCGGGTATCCCCCGGATCTCCGATCGAGGCCAGGGGCAGCCCGGGCTCCTTGCCGGTCAGGGAGCAGAGCAGGAGATAGGGGCGTCCGGCCTGCGTCGGGGCGTTCAGGAACAGGGGCTGGTTGATGCCCAGCTGGCGCCGCGCCCAGGTGGAGAGCTCGGCCCGCGCCGCCAGGGCCCCGCTGGCCACCGAGACCGGGGCCTGGATCGGCGGGACCGCCTGGCCGGCGGTGCCGACTTCGTAGACGCTGAAGCCGTCGAGCACGAACAGGCTGCCGCCCTGGGCACCGGCCACCCCGGGGCTGCCGGCCAGGAACTCGAGATCCTGGGGCCGGGCGAAGTGGCCCGCGATCAGGCTCCGCGAGCCGCTGCTCGACTGCACGCGCCAGACGCGGCCCGAGTTGCCTTCCGCCACGAAGGCGTTGCCGGCTTGGTCGAAGCACAGGCCGCCGGAGGGCACGATCGCGGTCGGGGCCGGGGCCGAGGGATCGAAGGCGTCCAGGGCCTGGGTGTCGAAGCGGGCCAGGGG
>JBIKLM010000089.1:0-11831 GCA_044359835.1 Planctomycetota bacterium | reverse complement strand
CCGATCAGGATTCTGCGCTTCATGGGGTGGGGGCTTGGGCGGGACCTCGGCTCGGGCGTTGTATTGCTCCCAATTATATCATGGTAGCCGTTGCTTATGCTTGAGCAGGACTTGGGATCGCCGCGGCGCAGCGGGACGGCCCGGGCCGGAGGGGCCCCCAGTCCTCCTGGGCCATCCGGGGCGGCCTGCACCGGGGAGGGCCGCGGGGCGCTCCCGGCCGGCCCGCAGCCTGTGCCTGGGCCCGATCCCAGGCGCCTCCGGCCGCGGGTCAGAGCCGGCCGGGCGCAGGGGTCCCCTGGAGGTCCACAGCCAGGAGCAGAGCCGTGCCCTTCACCGCTTCAGGCACCCACACGATCTCCTGAAGACCCAAAAAATCAGCGGTGGAAGATCGGCAGGTTCTCCGCCGGCAGGGCCAGCAGCAGGCAGTTCATGGCCGTGGCGTAGGCCAGGCCGAATTCGGAGCCGCCCCAGGAGCCGTCGGCTTGCTGGGAACCGAGCAGGTCCGCCAGCTCGAGCTCCAGGTAGCGGCCGAAGGCCTCGGCGTCGCGCGCATGCCAGAGCGCTTGGGAGAGGTACATGCGCTCGTAGAACGGATAACGCGCCGGAACGCGGCCGCCGCCCAGCAGTTCGCGCCAGATGGCTTCCAGGCCGGCGGTCACCGCCGGATCGTCGTAGCGCCCGGTCGCTTGCAGGCAGGAGACCGCCGCGGCCGTCAGGGCCAGTGAGGTCGTTTCGGAGCCGATCTGGTAGCGGAACTTGCCGTCCGGGGCCTGCGAGCGCCGCACGTAGTCCTCTGCCCGTGCGATGACCTCGTCGCGCACGTGGAAGCCGGCGCCGCGGGCCGCCCGCAGGGCCTGCACCAGGGTGATCGTGACCGAGCCCTCGTGCTGCACTTCGATCTCGGGCTCGTACCACCAGCCGCCCTCCGAACCCTGGGTGCGCTCGATCAAATCCACCGCCAGGGGCAAGGCCTCGAACAGGCGCGTTCCGCGCGGCGAGGCGGGCGACAGACTGCAGGCCTGGGTCAGAGCCAGGGTCGCGTAGCCGTGACCGTGCATGCGCGAGTTGCTGTCGGCGTCGCTGCCGATGAAGCCGCGCCGCGGCGCGCCGCGCTCGAGCACGGTCCGCAGCAAGAGGTAGTCGATGGCGCGGCCGACCTCGCGGCTGAAGGGGCCGCGGTCGGGCTGGTTGCCGTCCGCCATCCAGGCCAGGGCCGCCAGCGCCGTGACCGCCACGGGAGCCCGCGTCGCGGGCGTGGAGCCTTCGAGGGGCAGGGAGCCGTCGGCCTGGCGCGCCTGGGCCTTGGCCAGGTACTCGAGCCCGCGCGCCAGGGCCGCTTCGGCGGCGGCGCGGGCCGACTCCGAGGGCCAGATGGTGCGGCCTTTCGTGGGCCCCGGCTCGGACTCGTCCCGGTGGCCGAGGGCGCCCGGATCCGCGGCGCCCCGGGGCGCGCGGCCGGCCGGAGGGGATCCCCGGCGCGCTTCGAGGTCGAACCCGCGCGGCTGGACCCAGCTGGGCGCGACCCATAGGCCCCTCGAGGCCGCCACCCTGGGCGGTGGCCGGCTCGCCGGGGCGGCGCTGACCTGGGCCAGGCTGGATTCGCCGGCCGCCTGCGAGGCGGGGTGGCCGGCTTCGCCGAGTTCGACTGGGATGAGTCGCTCAGAGGCTGGGAAAAAATCGGCGCGCAGCGTCGATCCCAGCCTCTGCGGCCGCCGGATGGCGGCCCAAAGGCATGCTGACAGGCTGGTCTGGCCGCTCGGGCGTAGCCCGAGTCGATTTTTTTCTCAGCCTGTCAGCGGTTACGGGCCGTTGGGTGCTCGCTGCGCCCGGCGGCGCGATGCCCGCGGCGACCCCAGGGGCCGCAGGCGCCGCGCGCTGCTCGGCTAAACCGCGGGTGGGGCGCCGGAATTCGACCGATGTTCGATCGCCGGGGCCCCCGCCTCCGCCGCCGTCAGCGCGCTGATGTGGGCCAGGGGGATGCGCTCGCGGCCAGCGGGCCCTTCGAGTTCGGCGTGTTCGAGCGTCAGGTCGAGGAGCCGTCCGAGCTGCCGGCGCGGCCCGCGCTCGATCGCCACCGGGCGGCCGAGCAGGCCCAATTCGAGGGCGAAGCGGGCCGCCAGGCGCGCTGGGGCGCCGCTGGCCTCGGCGCCCAGGGCCTGCTCGAGCAGCCCCGCCAGGACGCCCAGCAGCCGCGTTTCGACCTCGGCCACAGGCGCGCGGGCTCCGCACAGCCACAGGCTGGTGACCGGGCGTTCGGCCAGGAGCTCCGCGGGGAACTGGCGCTGCTCCACGTTGACGCCGATGCCGAGCACGAAACTCGGGGCGCTCGGATCGAATCCGCGGCTCTCCACCAGGACCCCGGATAGCTTTGCGCCGGCGACCAACACGTCGTTGGGCCACTTGAGCGCCGCCCCCGCCAGCCCGAGCCCGCGCGCCAGGTCCAGCACCGCCAGGCCGCCCGCCATGGTCAGGCACAGGGGCAGGCCGGGGCTCGCCGGCGGCTGCGGCTTCAGCACCACGGAGAGGTACAGGCCTTCGCCGGGCGCGCTGTGCCAGCGTCGCCCGAGGCGGCCGCGGCCGCTGGTCTGTTCGAGGGCCAGGTGCACGTCGCCGTGCTGCGCGTCCCCGCTCTCCAGGGCCGCCAGGGCGCGCTGGTTGGTCGAATCGCATCGGCCGTGGCGGATCGGGCGGAACAACATGCGCAGGGCCTGGCTCGGCCGGACCAAGGCTAGCAGCCCGGGCCGCGGCGCCGAGCGCGGCCACGCTCGCCGGGTTGTCGCCTGTGCGGGTTCCGCCGCCGCTCACGCTGCCGGCGGCGGTGCCAGCGCTTTGCTCCGGGTGGAGCGCGCCTCGATGGAGCTGAGCGCGCCGCGGCAGCGGACCGCTGGAGCCGGCCAGAGGGTCGTGGCCGCTGGGATCCGTCCGGACGGCGGGGTTCGCTGCGGCGGGCTTGCCTTGGAGACGCGGCGCCGTCCAAGGCCCGCGGGCCCGGCTGCTACCCTCTGCCCATGGCCCGTGCCCAAACGGCGCTCCGCCGGCTGCTCGCCATCGGTCTCGGCATCGCTCTGGCCCTGCTGGGCGCCGAAGGGCTGCTGCGCCTGCGCTACGGTCGTTCGATCCCCGAGCGGCTGCCCCTGATGACCGTCGCCGCCCATCCGACGCGCGGTTATGCCCTGGTGCCGGGTGCCGACCATTTCACCTACCAGCATCCGGTGCGGGTCAATTCCCTCGGCCTGCGCGGTCCCGAGCCGCGCGCTCCGCGCGCCGCGCGGCGCGTGTTGCTGCTGGGCGATTCGCTGGTCTACGGCCAGGGTGTGTCCGACGCCGAAACCCTGCCGGCGCTGCTCGAGCGCGAGCTCGCCGCCCACGGCGACTTCGAGGTCTTCAACGCCGGTCTGCGCGCCTACGCGACCCATCAAGAGCTGGCCTGGCTCGACGAGCTCGGCCCGCTGCTCCAGCCCGACATCGTGGTGCTGTGCTGGTACTGGAACGATCTGGAGGAGCGCGACGTGGCCCGCACCCGCGAGCGGCTCGAGCGCAGCGGGCCGATCGCCTTCGATCTCTCGGCGCCGGCCCGCGGCCGGCCCCTGTGGGCCTGGCGTTCCAAGCAGCTCCTGCGCAGGAGCACCCTGGCGATGGTCCTCTGGGACGCGCTCAACACCGCCGATCGGCTGGTGCCAGAGGCCGCCCAGATCGATGCGGGCTTCGAGCGCCTGCAGGCTTATCTGCAGCGCTTCGCCGGGCGTTGCGCCGAAATTGGCGCACAGGCGCGCTTCGTGACCCTGCCGGACGCGATCGGGCTCGAGGGCTCGAAGACCCGCGGTCTCGAGGAGCGCGCGCTCGAGCTGGCCCGCGCCGCGGGCTTGCCGGCCTTCGACCTGCGCCCGGCCCTGGAGGGCTTCGAGCGGCCGCCCACGCTGCCCTTCGACGGCCATTTCGACGGCCGCGGCAACCGCGCCCTGGCGGGCCGGCTGGCGAACTGGCTGGTCGCCGCCCAGCCCCCGGCCGAGGCCGTCGGCGCGCGTTGAGGGGCCGCCATCCCGCGGCTGCTGAGGCTGGGATCGGCGCTGCGCGCCGATTTTTCCCAGCCTCTGAGCGGCGGTGGCCCGGCCCGCGCCGTGCCCCTCAGGGCATGACCGTGTCGTCGCGCTTTTCGAGCAGGTCCTTGAGCCGGCCCATCACGTTCGAGTGGATCTGGCAGACGCGGCTCTCGGTCAGGCTGAGCATCTCGCCGATCTCGCGCATGGTGTGGCCGAACTGATAGTACTGCTCGATGATGAAGCGCTCCTTGACGGACAGCGAGCGCGTGATCAGCAGCATCTGGTCGCGGCGATTCAGCTCGTTGACCGGATCGATCGAATCCCGGTCTTCGATGATTTCGACCTTTTCCACGGCGCCGTCTTCGTCGTCCCACTTCTCCGACAGGGAGACCGTGGTGCGCGGCTGGGCTTCGCGCATCTCCTTGGAGAGCTCGGTCGGATCCATCTCGAGCTGACGCGCCAGCTCGGCGTGGGTGGGCTCGCGCCCGTACTCGCCGATCAGCTTCTGCAGGGCCTTTTCGATGCGGGTCGCCTTGAGGCGCACCAGCCGCGGCACCCAGTCCTGGCTGCGCAGCATGTCCAGGATCGAGCCGCGGATGCGGGTCGAGCAATAGGTCTTGAACTTGATGCCGCGCTCCATGTCGAAGCCGCGGATCGCGTCCATCAGGCCGAACTGTCCGGCGCTGATCAGGTCGTCCAGTTCGATCGACTTGGGCAGCGTCTGCAGCAGCCGTTCGGCGTGGTAGCGCACCAGCGGATAGTGGCGCTCGATCAGCTCGTTGCGCAGGTCCTGCAGGCGCGTCGAGGTCTGGATCGCTTCCCCGGCGGCGGCCGCCTGACCCTTCAGGCGCTGCACCTCCATCTGGTAATGGTCCCAGAGGTCCTCGAGGCTCAGCAGGCCCAGCCCTTCGCTCTTTTGCAGCGGCTCGATCGGCGAGCCCGGCGGGGCGCGCCGCGGGCGCAGGGCGGGCCCAGCGGCCTGGGCCAGCAGGGTGGCGCGCGCGCTGGGGCTCGGCAGCAGCGCCTCCTCGGGGGCCTCCTCCTCTTCGTCCTCGCTGGCTTCGCCCAGCTCGGCCGCCAGGCGCCGCTCCTCGTCGACCTCGCGCTGGCCGGCCTCCCAGGCGGCCTGCTCGCCGTCGAGCTCCTCGGCCTGGCGTTGGGCCTCCGGTCCCTTGGCGGGCCTCTGCGGGGTCGGGCTGCGCCGTTCGGGGCTCGGGCCGGCGTTGGCCGGGGCGGCCGGAAGGCGCGCCGCGCGGTCCACACCGGCGGAAGTCGCCTTGTCGTTGGCCAGCAGCCGGGCGGCGGGCGCGTCCTTGGCCGGCGCGCCGCGCTTGTGACTCGGCAGGGCCGCGGGCACCGTGGCCGCCCTGGGGCGAGCCTCGGCGGCTTGGTCTTTGGCCTTCTTCGGCGCCAGCGCGGGCGGGGCTTCGGGGGCCTTGGCTTTGCGGGCCGGTGTTGCGCGCGTGCCCTCCGGGGTCCGGCCGCTGGCACGCGCTCCGGCCTTGGGGGCCTTGGGGACCGCGCGCGCCGTGGCCGGCGGTGCCGGCTCCGCGCTGCGCCCTTTCGACTTGCTGCGCAGCACCGCGTCGGAACGCTCGCCCGCTTTGTTCGGCTTTGCGCCGGAGTCGAGCTTGGGCGCCTTGGCGCGCTTGGTATCCGACCGGGCGCTCTTGGCCGCCGCCTTCGAGCCGCGGGCGGCGCTCGGCGAGGTTCCCTTGGCCTTGGCGCCGGTGGGGGACTGGGGGGCCTTGTTCGCCGTTTTCTTGGCTGCCATCCGTGGCCTCGCTGGGGTGGGGGGGATCCCCGGGAAAACAGATCCCGGGGGACCGGTGGCGTCGTCACCTTCCCCCAGGGCTCGCCAGCATCGGAGACGCGGCGCCCGGGACTTGCCTCCCAATCCGCTGCGGTCCCAGCACAGGGCCGGAAGTGGGTCCAGGTCCCCGCCCGGGGAAGGCCCCGGGAGCGGCGCTCGCCGCGCGGCCAGGGCTGCCGCCGCCCTCGGCGGGCCTCCGGGGCCGCCGGAGGGCGGCCCATGGGCGAACCGGCGCGCCCGCCATGGGCCCGGGCGGAACCCGGCCGTGCTTGCTCAGAGGCTGGGAAAAAATCGGCGCGCAGCGACGATCCCAGCCTCTGTGGCCGCCGGATGGCGGCCCAAGGGCATGCTGTCAGGCTGGTCTGACTGCTCGGGCGCAGCCCGAGTCGATTTTCTCTCAGCCTGTCAGACCTTCAGCAGCGAGTGCGCCGGCAGGCCGCCCAGCTTGGCGCGCCCCGGCAGGAAGCCCAGCTCGATCACAAACCCGCAGGCCACCGGGAGGCCGCCGACCTTCCTGACCAGCTGGATCGCGGCCTCCATGGTGCCGCCGGTCGCCAGCAGGTCGTCGATCAAGAGCACGCGCTTGCCCGCGCAGGCGTCCACGTGGATTTCGATCGTGTCCTTGCCGTATTCGAGCTCGTAGCTCTGGGCGGCGGTCTTCCAGGGCAGCTTGCCGGGCTTGCGGATCGGGATGAAGCCCTTGCGGAGCTTGAGCGCCAAGGCCGTGCCGAAGATGAAGCCCCGCGATTCGATCCCGCAGACCAGGTCGTAGCTCTTCGGGTCGACCGCCTGCTCGAGGCCGTCGATCGCCAAGGCCAGCCCCTCGGGGCTTTGCAGCAGGGGCGTGATGTCCTTGAACAGGATGCCCGGCTTGGGGAAATCGGGGACGTCGCGGATGTAGCGTTCGAGACCTTTCACGGGGCGGTGGGGGGGCAATGGGTCCGCGCTCACCATACCGCGCGCGGCGCAGCCCGGTCGCCGGGCGCGCCGGGCGCGCGCTCGCCAACGGGATCCGGCGCCGCGCCGGAGCAGGACGCGGGCGCGCCGGCGCTCGGCCTGGCCGCAGCTCTGCCCCGCGGGGGCGCCATCGGGCGACCGGAACGGAGCGGGACCCCGCCCTGCGGAGCCGCACCCCCCCGGCGCCTCACATCTCTTCCACCGGCTCGATGCCGAGGCAGCGCAGGCCCTGGGCCAGGACCAGCTCGGTCGCTCGGCACAGGGCCAGCCGGGCGGAGCGCAGCGGCTCCTCGGCCTTGAGCACCGGGCAGTCGTGGTAGAAGCGGCTGAACAGGCGCGCGCCGTCGTAGAGCCAGCTGGCCAGGTGCGAGGGATCGAGGCTCTTCTCGACCTGGGCCAGGACCTCGCCGTAGCGCAGCAGGTGTGCCAGCAGCTCCCGTTCCGCCGGGGCGCCGAAATCGCTGGACCGCGCCAGCCGCTCGAGCAACTCGGCCCGCTCCGGCCGGCCCGCGCGCCGGAAGATGCCCGCGATGCGCGCCAGGCTATAGAGCAGGTAAGCGCCGGTCTCGCCCTCGAGGTTGGTCCAGGCCTCGGTGTCGAAGATCACGCGCGTCGTGTTGGTCACGCGCAGCATGCCGTAGCGCAGGCAGGCCACCGCGACCCGCTGGATGGTGGCGTCCCACTGGGCCGGGCTCCAGCCCGCGCGGGCTTCGCGATCGGCGCCCTCCATGCGTGCGCGGATCGCCTGGGCCAGGGACTGGCGCACCTGGTCGAAGGTGATCACGCGGCCCTTGCGGCTGCTCATCTTGCCGTCCGGCAGCATGACCAGCTCGTAGGCCACGTGGCGGCAGTCCTTGGCGCGCTCGTAGCCCATGCGCTGGAGCGTGGCGAACAGCTGCTGGAAGTGGTAGGTCTGCTCCGCGCCGACCACGTACAGCGAACGCTCGACGCCGAATTCGTCGAATTTGCGCCGCGCCAGCACCAGATCCCAGGTCAGGTACAGGCTGGTGCCGTCGCTCTTGCGCACCAGGGCCGGCCCGAGCTTGGCCTCGGTCAGGTCGCAGATGATCGCTCCCTGGCTCTTCTCGAACACGCCGCGGGCCAGGTATTCATCGACGATGCGCTGGCCGGGCTCCTCCAGCTCGGACTCGAAGAAATCCGTGTCGAAAGCGACGCCCAGCCAGCCGTACACCTCGGCGAACTCGCCCAAACACCAGTCGCGCGTCGTGCGGTACAGGGGCGCCAGCTGCGGGTCGCCGGCCTTGATCGCCTCGAGGATCGCCTTGAGCCGCGTGAACAGGCCCTGGATCGCCGCGGCGTTGGCCGTCTTGTCGGCTTCCAGGGCCTCGATGTGGGCGGTCGTGCGCGCGTAGGCCTGGCCCAGCCAGGCGCCGCGGTCCTGGCCGGGCGCTCCGGCCAGCGGATCGCCGCCCTCGCGGGTCAGCCACCACAGGCATTTGGCCACGTCGATGCCGAAATCGCCGTAGTAGTTGGCCGCGACCACGTCGTGGCCGCGGGCGCGCAACACGCGCTGCAGCGCGTCGCCCACGCAGACGTTGCGCAGGTGCCCCACGTGGAAGACCTTGTGGGTGTTGGGCTGGCTGAACTCGACCATCACGCGCTGGCGCGGCTCGGCAGCCAGCGCGGCGAAAAAGGCGCCGCTGTCGGCGCCTTCCAGCAGCCGCCCCAGCAGGCGCGCCGGGTCGGCGAAGGCGTTCAGATAGGGACCCTGGGCCTCGATGCGCGCGATCAGGCCGGGCCGTGCGGAGAGCTCGGCGCGCAGCTCCTCGGCCAGGCTGGCGGCGATCGCGGGCGGAGCCGCCTTCAAGGCCTTGGCCAGCGGGAAGACCGGCAGCGCCAGGTCGCCCTTCTGGGCGTCGGGCGGGCGCGCGATCGCCGCGGCCAGCTGGGACAGCGGGAAATCTGGCGCCCTGCGCACCACCAGCGGAGTCAGGCGCTCCAGCAATTCGGCCCGCAGCGCCAGCAGGGGACTGGCCGATTCGGCGCCGGAGTTCATTGCCAATTCTCCCATTCGTGGTTCTTCTGTTGGAGGTCACGCTCGACCTCGGCGATGCGGGTCTGGGTCTCGCGCAGGCGCTGGCCGTCGCGGTAGGTGGCTTCGTCCAGCAGAGCGGCCTGCAGGCCGGCCAGCTCCGCTTCGAGGCGCATGATGTCCTGCTCGAGCTTCTCGAATTTGAAGGCGTTGCGGATCTTGGGGGCCTGGGCGCTGGCGCGTGGCGTTTCCTCGCGCGGCTTCTGCGGCTCGCTGCGCGGCGCTTCGGCGCGCGGCGGCGCGGGCCGCGCCGGGCTGGCCTTGCTCGCCTGGGCACCGGCCGCTTCGCTGGCCAGGGCGGCCCGATATTCGCTGTAATTGCCGCGGAATTCGCGCAGGCCCGCCGGGGTCAGCTGCACGATGCGGTTGCACAGGTTGTCCAGGAACTCGCGGTCGTGGCTGATGCACAGCAGCGCGCCGGGGAACGCCGAGAGCATCTCCTCGAGGGCCGCGCGGGCGGCCAGGTCCAGGTGGTTGGTGGGCTCGTCGAGCGCCAGCCAGGTCGGGCGCTGCCAAACCAGCCTTGCCAGGCTGATGCGCGCCTTCTCGCCGCCGGAGAGCCCGGCGATGAGCGCCTCGACCTCTTCGCCGCGGAACAGGAAGCGCGCCAGGTGGTCGCGGATCTCCTGGTCGGTGGCCAGCGGGTTGTCGCGGCGCAGGGTCTCGTAGGGCGTCGAGTCTTTGTTGAGCTCGCCGCCGACCTGGTCGAAGTAGCCCACCAGGGCCTTGTGCCCGAGCTCGAGCTTGCCGCCGAGCGGCGGCAGGCGGCCGGCCAGGGTCTTGAGCAGCGTGGTCTTGCCGGCGCCGTTGGGGCCCACCAGGCCGATCCGGTCGCCGCGCTCGATCCGCAGGTCGAGGCCGCTCAGCAGGGCCCGGCCGCCGAAGCCGATCGAGAGCGCCTCGGCCAGCAGCACGCGCTCGCCGGAGCGATCGACGCTGCCGAAGGCGAGCCGCGGCTTGCGCACGTCGTTGCGCGGGGCGCGCAGGCGCTCGAGGCGCTCGAGGCGCTTCTGGCGCCCCTTGGCCTCGCTGGTGCGCTGGCTGCCCATGTGCTTCTTGATGAAGGCTTCCTCCTTGCGGATGAAGTCCTGCTGCTGCTCGTAGGCGCGCTGCTCGTACTCGTAGCGCTCGGCGCGCAGCACGACGTACTTGCTGTAATTGCCGGGATAGCGGCGCAGCTCGCCGAATTCGAGCTCGACGATCACCTGGGCCACGTTGTCCAGCAGGCGCCGGTCGTGGCTGATCACGTAGGCCGCCCCGGGGAATTCCCGCAGGTAGCTCTCCAGCCACTCGATGCCGGGCAGGTCCAGGTGGTTGGTGGGCTCGTCCAGCAGCAGCAGGTCCGGGCGCCGGAGCAGCTCGCGCGCCAGGGCCACGCGGCTCTTCTCGCCGCCCGAGAGCGTGCGCGCCTCGCGCTCCCACAGCGCCGGGGGCAGGCCGATGCCGGAGAGCACGCGCTCGATCTGCTGCTCGGCATGCCAGCCGCCCAGGTGGTCGAGCTGCTCGTGCAGTTCGCTGTAGCGTTGCACCAGGTCGGCGGGCTGCTCGCCGCCGCTGGCCAAGCGCTCCTCCAGGCCGGCCAATTCGGCCTGCAGCAGGCGCAGCTCCTCGAGGCCCCCGGAGGCGTGCTGCAGGACGCTGATCCCCGCGGGGAACTCGGGCTGCTGGGGCACGTAGCCGAGGCGCGTGCCGCGGGCCAAGGTCAGCTGGCCCTCGTCCTGGCTGTCGAGCCCCACGATCAGGCGCAGCAGGGTCGTCTTGCCGCCGCCGTTGCGGCCCACGCAGCCGATCTTTTCGCCCCGCTCGATGCGCAGATCGACCCCGCGGAGGACCTCGTGGGCGCCGAAATGGCGCTTGACGGCGTTGGCGACCAAAAGGCTCATGGGCGACCCGAAAGGGCGAGCAGCATAGCGGCTGCGGGCCCGCTTCCCCCGGGCCGGCTGTCCGCTATCCTGGCCGCCTATGCCCGCCCCGCCGCCCGACGCCCGCTCGTTCCTGGCCCAGGCCCTGCGGTTGGTGCCCTGCGGCGGCGCCGCCGCGATCCTGACCGTGCGCGCCCCGGAGGCCCTGCCGACCATCCGCGCCAGCCGCTTTTTCATGCTGCGCCGCGAGGATGGCAGCGCGCCGCTGATCCCGCGGCCCTATTCGATCTACAAGCAGCGCGGCGCCGAGCTCGATTTCCTGATCCTGCGGCAGGGGCAGGGCTCGAGCTCCCTGCTGGCCTTGCAAGCGGGCATGCCCGTGCGGCTGATCGGCCCGCTCGGCAACGGCTGGCCCGACCTGGCATCGCCCGAACCCGGCGCGCCGGAACCGGGCGCCTCGCCCCCCGACTGGGTCCTGCTGGCGGGCGGGGTCGGCAGCGCGCCGTTCTACATGGCCATCGAACAGGCCTTGGCGGGCACCTTCGGAGGCCCGGTCCCTGCGCACCGGCTGCACTTCCTGTTCGGAGCGCGCAGCCGCGCCCAGCTCTACGACCTCCCGGCCTTCGAGGCCCTCGGCGTGCCGGTCCACACCGCCACCCAGGACGGCAGCCACGGCCGGCGCGGGCACGTGCTCGAGCTGCTCGAAAGCCTGCAGCGCGAAGGCCGCATCCCGGCCACCGTGCGAGCCCTGGCCTGCGGCCCCGAGCGCATGCTCGAGGCCGTGCACGCCTGGTCCCGCCGCAGCGGCCAGCCGGCCTATCTATCCCTCGAAACCCTGATGGGTTGCGGCGTGGGCATCTGCAACGGCTGCCCGGTGCCGACGGACAAGCGCGGGCCCCTGCGCGACTGGCCCAACGCCAAGGCCTGCGTCGAAGGCCCGGTGTTCCGCGCCGACGCGATCGAGCTGTGCCACTAGGCCAAGGGCGGCGGGTCG
This sequence comes from Planctomycetota bacterium, assembly GCA_044359835.1. Lineage (GTDB taxonomy): Bacteria > Planctomycetota > UBA1135 > UBA1135 > JBIKLM01. Next base: position 112 of record JBIKLM010000089.1, on the reverse strand, counting down.
GGCCGCGCAGCCGCGCGCCGGCCCGCCGATCGACGACCGCGGGCCAGCTGCACTGCCCGCCCAGGTTTCCAGGCCGGGCGGGTCTCCAGGCTTGAACCAGCCCCCCTTCGAG
>JBIKLM010000088.1:0-11845 GCA_044359835.1 Planctomycetota bacterium | reverse complement strand
AGCCCGAGCCGATGCTGCGTTTGAGGGGCCCAAGGCGCTGCCGCCAGGGCCCCCTGGCAGGGGGGCGGGAGGCGAACGGCCCGGGGACCCGACGGGCCGGCCGGAGCAGACAGCGGATGCGGAAGCTCTTTCGCGGGGAGACTCGGAAATCCACCGGAGTCCAGAAAATCCCGGCGGGACAAAGGTTCTGGTCCTGGATCGCCCGATGGCGACAGCCGCGGCCTGTCCATGTCTGAAAATGATCGAAGCACCCTTTCCCGCGGACGAGCTCCAGCGCCTGGCGGAACTCTCCGCCTGCGGCATCCTCGACACGCCGCCCGAGCCGGAGTTCGACGAGCTGGCGCGCTTGGCCGCCGAGATCTGCGGCACCCCCACGGCGCTGGTCAGCCTGGTGACGCGCACCCGGCAGTGGTTCAAGGCGCGCATCGGCCTGGCGGCCCAGGAGACGGAACGGCGGTTGGCCATCTGCGCCCATGCGATCCTGGCGCCGACCGAAGTGCTGCTGGTCGAAGACGCCCGCCTGGATGGGCGCTTCGGCGACAACCCCCTGGTGCTGGGTCCGCCCGGCATCCGCTTCTACGCCGGCGCGCCGCTGCGCACGGGGTCGGGCCGGGCCCTGGGAACCCTGTGCGTGATCGACCGGGTCCCGCGACGGCTGAGCGGCGCCCAGCTCCGCGACCTCGAGGCCTTGGCCCACCAGGTGGTCTGCCAACTCGAGCTCAAGCGGTGCGGCCTCGAACTGGCCCGCGCCAACCAGCGCGCGGAAGATCAGGCGCGCGCCAAGGCGGCGCTGTTGGCGGGCATGAGCCACGAGATCCGCACCCCCCTGACCGGGGTGCTGGGCTTCGCCGAGCTGTTGGGCGAGCGCAGCGATCTGCCGCCGGAGGCGCGCGAGCACGCGCGCGCCATCGAATCGGCCGGGCGCCACCTGTGCTGCTTGGTGGACGACATCCTGGACCTGGCCAAGCTCGAAGCGGGCGCCCTGACGATCAAGCCCGCGCCGGTGGACGTGCCCGCCCTGCTGCGCGAAGCCGCGGGCTGCCTGGCGGATCGGGCGCACGCCAAGGGGCTCGAGCTCCATGTCGAGCTCGATCCGCGCATCCAGCCCGGCCTGCTGGTCGATGGCCCGCGCCTGCGCCAGGTGCTGCAGAACCTGCTCAGCAACGCGGTGTCATACACCCACGCCGGGCGCGTCAGCTTGGTGCTGACCCGGCTGAGCGAGGAGCCGGACAGCCAGTCCCTGCTGATCGAGGTGCGCGACACGGGCTGTGGCATGGACCCGGGGATCCAGGAGCAGCTGTTCGAAACCTATGGCCGAGCGCGCAGCGGACCCGCGGCGCAGGGGCCGGGCACGGCCCTGGGCCTGTTGATCAGCCAGCGGCTGGCCGTGCTGCTGGGCGGCGAGCTGGGCCTCGACTATTCGGTGCCCGGCCTGGGCAGCAGCTTCTACCTGCGTTTGACCCTGCCCTGCGCGCAGGCCCCGCTGCAGGCCGGTCCGACGACCGCGGCCGGGACCCCGCTGACCCTGGCCGGGATGACGATCCTGCTGGTCGAGGATGGCGCGGACAACCAGCGGCTGCTGGCCCTGCTGCTGCGCAAGGCCGGCGCCGAGGTGCTGCTGGCCGCCGACGGCGGGCAGGCCCTGGAGCTGCTGGCCAGCGGCCGTGGGCGGGCCATCGACCTGGTGCTGATGGACCTGGTGATGCCCGGCATGGACGGCATCGAGGCCGTGCGGCGGCTGCGGGCGCAGGGCGACCGCCGCCCCGTGGTGGCGCTCAGCGCCGATGCGCGCGAGCAATCCGAAGCGGCCTGCGAGGAGGCCGGCTTCGACGGATTCTGCCCCAAGCCCGTGGGCCGCGAGCGGCTGATCGGCCTGTGCGCCCGCTGGCGGCTGCCGGCGGCGGCCGGGACCGCGGCCTGACCCGGGGAGATGGCGCCGGGATCGGACCGGGCGCCTTGGGAGGGGCGCCCGGGGGCCCTACATTGCGCATCCGGTCGGAGCACCCGCGTCCCCGCGCGCAGCCTGGCCCAGACCGCCCCCCGCTCCCTCATCCGGCCCTGCCCGGAGCGCGCCCATGTCCGCCACCAAGGAACAGGTTCTCGACGCCCTGCGACAGATCATCGACCCGGACCTGGGCCGCGACATCGTTTCGCTGGGCTTCATCACCAAGCACGCGGTCTGCGATGGCCTGGTCAGCGTCACGATCAACCTGACCACGCCGGCCTGCCCGGTCAAGGATCAGATGAAGGCCAAGGCCGAGCAGCTGCTGCTGGCCCTGCCGGGGATCCACAAGGCCGAGGTGCAGATGACCGCCGAGGTGCGCGGCCAGAAGCAGGCGCGGCAGATCGCGCCGCAGGTGCGCCACATCGTGGCGGTCAGCTCGGGCAAGGGCGGCGTGGGCAAGAGCACCGCCACGGTCAACCTGGCGATCGCCCTGGCCCAGACCGGCGCCAAGGTCGGGGTGATGGACTGCGACGTCTACGGCCCCGACATCCCGATGATGATGGGCCTCAAGGGCGAGCCCGAGACGACCGCCGACAAGCGCCTGAAGCCCAAGGTCCGCCACGGCATCCAGACCATGTCCCTCGGCTACCTGCTGCCGGAGGAGAAGCCGGTGGTCTGGCGCGGACCGATGGTGCACAAGCTGATCGAGCAGTTCCTGGCCGACGTGGAGTGGGGCGCGCTCGATTACCTGCTGGTCGACATGCCCCCGGGCACCGGCGACGCGCAGCTGAGCCTGGCCCAGATCGTGCCCCTGACCGGCGCGGTGCTGGTGACCACGCCCCAGGCGGTTTCAGCCTTCGACGTGGGCAAGGCCATCGGCATGTTCCGGCAGGTCAACGTGCCGATCCTGGGCATCATCGAGAACATGGCCGGCCTGGCGCTCACCGGCCAGGTCGAGGGCTGCCCGGCGGGCGCCACGCTGCACTTCGAGACCGGCCTCGGACGCCAGTCCGTGCGCATCGGTCCGGGCGGCAGCTTCGCGGCGGTCATCGATGTCTTCGGCCAAGGCGCCGCGGACACCCTGGCCAAGCGCCACGGCTTCTCCGTGCTGGGCCGCATCCCGCTCGAGCCCGCCGTGCGCCTGGGCGGCGATTCCGGGGACCCCTTGACCTGGACCCATCCGAACAGCGCCGTGGGGCTGGCCTTCCGCCAAGCGGCGGGCGTGCTGGCCCAAAAGGTCGCCATCCGCGAGCACTCGAGCCTGCCGGTTTTCTCCTGAGCACGGGCAGGCCCGCGGCTCGGGCCAGACCCGAGCGGCGCTCCCAAGCCAGAAGCGTGCCTGTGCGGCGCGCCCAGGGTCCGCCCAGCGGCGGCCCCAGCCCTCAGGCCCGAGCTGGCACCCCAGCGACCGCTACCAGCGCACCGGCTGGGGGATGCGGGCTTCGAACAGGGCCTGATGCCAGTAGGGATAGATCGGCTGGCGGCGTGAGACCTGGTCCAGGCGCTCGACCTGGCTCGGGCTGAGCTTCCAGCCCACGGCGCCCAGGTTGTCGAGCAGTTGGCGCTCGTTGCGCGCCCCGATCACCAGGTTGCAGACCGTCGGGCGGCCCAGCAGCCAGTTGAGCGCCACCTGGGCCGGGCTCTTGCCGGTCTCCCCGGCCAGCTCGAGCAGCACGTCGACGACCCTGAAGAGCAGCTCCTGGTCGACCGGCGGTCCGCCCACGTCGCCGCCCTGCTGGATGCGCCCGGGGGGCAGCGGCTGATCGCGCCGGATCTTGCCGGTCAGACGGCCCCAGCCGAGCGGGCTCCAAACCATCAGGCCCACGCCCTGGTCGAGGCCGAGCGGCATCAGCTCCCATTCGTATTCGCGTCCGATCAGCGAATAGTAACCCTGGTAGACCACGAAGCGCGCCAGGCCGTAGCGCTCGGAGATCGCCAGCGCTTTCATCAGTTGCCAGCCGGAATAGTTCGAGCAGCCGATGTAGCGCACCTTGCCGCTGGCGACCAAGGCATCGAGGGCCGCCAGGGTCTCTTCGGGCGGCGTGAGCAGGTCGGCCCCGTGCATGAAAAAGAGGTCGATGTGCTCGCTGCCCAGGCGCCGCAGGGAGGCCTCGCAGGCCTTGATCAGGTGGTAGCGCGAGGAGCCGCGGTCGTTGGGGCCCGGGCCGGACGTGAAGGTCGCCTTGGTGGCCACCAGGCAGCGATCGCGGCGCCCCACCAGGGCCTGGCCGAGGATCTCCTCCGAAGCCCCGTTCGAATAGATGTCCGCTGTGTCGAAGAAGTTGACGCCGTGCTCCAGGCACACGTCGACGAGGCGCCGGGCCTCCTGGACGTCGGTCTGGCCCCAGCGCTTGAAGAACTCGTTGGTGCCCCCGAAGGTGCCCGTGCCGAAGGAAAGGACGGGCACCGAAAGGCCCGAGCGGCCCAGCTGGCGATGTTCCATGGCGCCGAGTATCCCAAACGCAGGGCCCCCGGCCGCTGATTCCCCAGGGTGTTCCGGGACCCTGGGCGCTTCGGCTCGGCCGCGCCCGAGGAGCCCTCGCTAGCCCGCCAGCGCCCCGGCAGGCCGAGCGATCGGTCCAAGGCGGGGACCCAGCCCCGTCGGGCCGGACCTCCGCTGGTCAGGGGATCAGCGCAACGGCCAGCGGATTGCTGACGAAATCGACTTTTCCCTGCTGGGCCGGGTCCAGCACGACCGCGGCATGGTGCAGCACCAAGCCGATCAGTCCGGCCGCAGGCGGGAACTTGCCCGGCATCAGAGCAGCCCGTGCGCTGCCCTGGGCGTCGAGCAAACCCAGGCTGTTCTCGAGCGGAACCGCGCTGGGCCCGAGCAGGGACGCCGAGAAGTAGGCGTCCATCGAGAGCGGCAGCAGCAGGCCGTCCACCGGGATCCCGGGCTGGTAGCCGGAGGCGGAACCGAGCAACAGGTAGGGCCGGCCCGCGAAGGCCACACCGGCGTCGAAGTCGAAGCGCAGCGGCTGCGCCGAACCCAGGGACAGCTCGCCGTCATCCGCGGAGAGGCTCTGGGTCGGAACCGGCTGCAAGCGGAACAGGGCCGGCTTCTGCAGCGGCAGGAGCACGTCCGGCCCCATGGCCAGCACCAGCAGCTCGCCGTTGGCATCCTCGGTGATGTGGATCGGGCGCTCGAGTTTGTTCGGCGCCCCGAAAGGCCCTCCCGGCAGCACCTGCACCAGATCGGTCAGCTCCTCGGAGTAGACCGTGCGGTGCTCGACCCAGCGCAGCCCGAACAAGCGACTGCTGCACCAGTCGGCGAACAGGTACTGGCCGCTCAGCTCCGGGATCTGATTGCCGCGATAGACCGCCCCGCCGACCACGGCGAAGCAGCCACCGGAAGAGTCGTATTCGAAGGCCGGCGGGATGAACTGCGGGCCCGGGCAGGGGAACGCGGTGCATTCGAGCGTCGATGCGCACAGGGTCCCCTCCAGGACACGCCAGCCGAAGTTCGGCGGGGGCGAGCCCGGGGGAACGACCGAGATCTCTTCGCGGGCATCGTCACCGACGTCGGAGACGTACAGGGCGCCGGTGGCGTGGTCGAAGGCGATCCGGAACGGCTCGCGCAGGCCGAAACCGTAGATCCGGTCGTCCACCAGGGGGTCGTTGACGAAGGGATTGCCGGGCGCGGGATTGCCGCCGCTGTCGAGTCGCAGCAGCTTGCCCACCAGGGTCGAGCCATCCTGAGCCGTGCAGCCGGTGCCCTGCAGCTCCTTGCGGCGGTCGCCGAGGGCCACGTAGAGGTAGCCGTCCGGGCCGAAGGCCATGCCGCCGCCGTTGTGGAACGCGATCACGTCCTGCACCGACAGGATCGTGGTCGCCGAGCTCGGATCGATCTGGTAGTTGGTCGGCACCGGAACCCGGTAGCGCTCGACCCGGATCGAGGCCGTGGCATCGGAATAGAAGAAATAGACCCAGCCGTTCTGGAAGTAAGCGGGGTGGAAGACCATGGTCACCAGACCGGTCTGGCCGGTCAGATCCACCTTGGAGGTCAGGTTGAGCCAGCTGCCGGGCTGCACCTGCCCGTTGACCAGCGTGCGCACCAGACCGTCCTTCTCGGTCACGAACAGGCGGTTGCTGGGACCTGGGGGCGCGCACACGCAGGTGGGCCGATCAAACCCCTGAGCCACGAACTGGAGGCTGAAGTTGACCTGGGCGCTCGCCGGTTGGGCCAGGGACAGCAGCAGGGGCAGGGGGAACAGGGCGCACAGGATTCGGCGGAGCATCGGATTCTCGTGATGGCGGCCCAGGGGCCCGGACAGGGAGCGACGCCCGCGCCCCGCGGGCCGGGCGGAACGCCCCCCGGACTGCGGCTAGCGCGGCGTGGCTGCGATCGTAACACCGACCTCAGATTCCCACGGGAACCGCGGGCAGCAGCGCCGCGATCCCCCCCGCCGGGGCGTCCCCGCGGCCTGCCCGGGGGCGGTGCGCAGGCCGGGATCGGCCTGGCCCCCCGCGCCCCGGCCGAGGTGGGCGGCCCCGGTTGCAGCTCACAGGTGGCGCAGCACGTGGTCGACCTCGTCGGGGCTTCCCAGGATCACGCTGGTGCGCTGGTGGATGCCGCGCGGATCGACGTCCAGCAGGCGCTGCTGGCCCGCGAAGGCCTTGCCGCCGGCCTGCTCGATCAGCAGCGCCATGGGGTTGGCTTCGTACATCAGGCGCAGCTTGCCCTCGGGGGCCTTGGCGGTCGGCGGATAGAGGAACACGCCGCCCTTCAGCAGGATGCGATGCACGTCGGCCACCATGGCGCCCGCATAGCGGCTGGAATAGCCGTTCGATTGGGCCCAATCCAGGTACTTCTGATAGCCGTCGGGGAAGCTCTTGCGGTTGCCCTCGTTGCAGGAGTAGTTCTTCGAGGCGCGCGGGATCTGCAGTTTGCTGCCCACCAGCAGGAAGGCGCCGATCGACGGGTCGAGCACGAACATGTCCACGCCGTTGCCGGTGGTCAGCACGCAGACCGTCGATGAGCCGTACAGGATGTAGCCGGCCGCGACCTGCTCGCTGCCCTTCTGCATCAGCGACTGCTCGGCGTTCTTGGCCCGTCGGTCGTGGCGCAGGATCGAGAAGATCGTGCCGACGCCGCCGCACACGTCGAGGTTCGAGGATCCGTCGAGGGGATCGAACAACACGCAATAGCGGCGATCGCCCTCCTTGCCGTCGCGCAGCAGGGTCGGCTCGTCGTTTTCTTCGGAGGCCACGATGGCCACCCCTTCGCGCCCGCCCAGGCAGCGCATCAGCACATCGTTGGCGATCACGTCGAGCTTCTGCTGGCTCTCGCCCTGGATGTTGTCGCTGCCGGCGGCCCCCAGCACGTCCTCGAGCCGCGCGCGGCGCACCTTGGAGGAAATGATCTTGGCCGAGATCGAGAGCGCCGACAGGATCCAGGAGAAGGTGCCCGAGGCGCCCGGGTAGCGGGCCTCCTCGGCCAGGATGTGGCTCTGCAGCGTGACCAGGTTCTGGCCGTGGGTCAGGTGCGTCGTGAAGGGCGAAGCTTCGGTCGTCATGGGGGGGAATCCAGCTCGGGATCCGGCTAGGGTACCGGTCGGTCGGCCGGCCCCTGTGGCCGCGGCTGGGGCGCCCCTGCCCCGCCGCGGCCAGGGGTTCTCAGGGGGGCTGCTAGACTGGCCCGCGCCCGGCTCGGTCCCGGAGCGGCCGCCCGCAGGCGCCGCAGGGATCCGCGCCGGTCGAAGCCCCCCCCACCGCCCCGCTGCGCGGATCCGGCGGCCCTGTCCAGCTCCCATCCGGTGAGCTCCAGGGAGCTGCCGGAAACCCGGCCCGACCGCACCGGACGGGCACGGCGGACGCCCGCGCCGCTCGCCCCGCCCCGCTCGCCCCGCGCCGCTCAGCTCCGCACCTCCCTCCCCCCCGCGCCCCCCCGAACCGCCGGCCGCTGGCCCCAGCGCTCCCCTTGGTCTTCAGCTCGCCGCTGTTCCTGTTCGCCTTCCTGCCGCTGTGCCTGGCGCTCTATTACGTGCTGCCGGCCCGGGCGCGCAACGGCGTGCTGCTGGCCTTCAGCCTGCTGTTCTACGCCTGGGGCGAGCTCGAATACTGCGTGGTCATGCTGGCCTCGATCGCCGGCAACCATTGGTGCGGAGCCCTGGTCGCGCGGGCCCAAGGCACCCGCCGCAACAGGATCCTGGTCGTCGGCCTGGTCATCAACCTGGTCCTGCTGGGGGTCTTCAAGTACGCAGGCTGGCTGGTCCGCGAGCTCTCCGGGCTGGCCCTGGCCCTGGGCGCCGCGCCCCCGGACTCCTGGACGAAGCTCGAGGTGCACCTGCCGATCGGCATCTCGTTCTTCACCTTCCAGGCGATGTCGTACCTGATCGACGTCGCGCGGCGCGAGGCCGAGCCCCAAAAGCGCCTGACCGACTTCGCCCTGTACGTGGCGCTGTTCCCCCAGCTCGTGGCCGGTCCGATCGTGCGCTACAGCGACGTGGCCCGGCAGCTGGTCAAACGCCGCCATCGCACGGCCCTGTTCGCCAGCGGCGTGCAGCGCTTCATCCAGGGGCTGGCCAAGAAGATGCTGATCGCCAACACCGTGGCGGTCACGGCGGACGAGGTCTTCGGCGTGCCCGGGGCGGAGCTGACGCCGGCGGCCGCTTGGCTCGGCACCCTGTGCTACACGCTGCAGATCTACTTCGACTTCTCGGGCTATTCGGACATGGCCATCGGCCTCGGGCGCATGTTCGGCTTCCGCTTCCGGGAGAACTTCCTGCATCCCTACGGCGCGGCCTCGGTGACGGATTTCTGGCGCCGCTGGCACGTTTCCCTCAGCACCTGGTTCCGCGATTACCTGTACGTGCCCCTGGGCGGCAACCGGCTCGGCACGGGGCGCACCTACCGCAACCTATGGAGCGTGTTCCTGCTGTGCGGCCTGTGGCACGGCGCGGCCTGGACCTTCGTGGTCTGGGGCGCCTTCCACGGAGCCCTGCTGGTCTTCGAGCGGGCCGTGCTCGGGCGCCCGCCGCGCGGCCTGGCCGGCCACGTCTACACCCTGCTGATGGTCATGGTCGGCTGGGTCTTCTTCCGGGCCGAGAGCCTCTCCGGCGCCCTGGCCCACCTAGGGGCCATGGTCGGTTTGAACGCTCCCACGGGCGCCCCCCTCGAGGCCGCGCCCCTGCTCGAGCCCGAGGTCCTGGCGGCCCTGCTGATCGGCCCGCTGGCCGCCACGCGCCTGCCGCTGTACGCCTCGGTGTGGATCCAGCGCCACCTGCGCGGCTCGGCCCTGGCCGGCGCCTATGACCTGGCCGCGGCGGCCGCTTTGCTGGCCCTGTTCCTGGCCTCCGCCGCCGAGCTGGCCAGCGGCAGCTACAACCCCTTCATCTACTTCCGCTTCTGATGTCGGCGCGCCAACCCCATCGAACGGCCCGCCGTCACCCGACCGCCGCCGATCGCCTGCTGAGCCTGTGCTTCTGCGCGCTGATCGCGGTGCCGGGGCTGTGGCTGGCCCTGGGCAAGTCCTCGGCGGCCGACGTGCACTTCGAATTCCGCACGCCCGCCGAGGCCCCCAAGCTCGGCCTGGATCCGGCCACCTGGGCGGCCTTTCCGAAAGCCGCCGAGGCCTTCTTCGCCGACCGCTACGGGCAGCGCAGCAACCTGCTGCGGCTGCGCGCCTGGATCTATTGGGAGCTGCTCCAGGCCTCGCCTTCGCGCATGGTGGCGCGCGGAGAGGGCGACTGGATCTTCTACACCCAGGCGCGGGTGCTGGACACGAGCCGCGGCGTCTCGCCGCTCAGCGAGCAGCAGGTGGACGACTGGCTGGACGTCTGGCAGGAGCGCCGCCGGCGCCTGGCCGAGCTCGGCATCGTGCACCTGGTCAGCTTCGCGCCGGACAAGTCCGCGATCTACCCGGAGCACCTGCCCTGGAACCACGCCCGGCGCGGGCAACGCCGCATCGACCAGCTGGTCTCCGCGGCACAGGCCCGCGGCCTCGACAACCTGCTGGACCTGACGGCCGCCGTGTGGGACGCCAAGGCCCAGGACCGGGGCGACGATCTGGTCTATTACCCGCTCGGCACCCACTGGACCCAGCGCGGGGCCCTGGCGGCCGGCGTGGCGCTGGTCGAGCGCCTGCGGGCGCTCGGCGCGACGCCCAACCCGCTGCCGCTCGAGCCCCTGCGCTTCATCCAGCCTGCGGACAAGGAGGGCGACTCCTGGGCCCAGCGGCTGTATCTCGATGGCCGCCTGCACCAAGGCCATTACATCTGCCGGCCGAGCGGCCCGGGCAGCGCCCGGGAGCTGCCCCAGGGCGACGAAAAGCGCGTTTCCGAATGGCGCCGCGAGCCCGCAACGGGCCCGCACCTCCTGGTGATGCACGACTCCTACGGCCCCGACCTGATGCCGTTCCTGTCGATGGCCGCCGGCCGCTCGCGCTGGGAATGGCGCCCGGGCCGCCTGACCCGCGACGGCCAGCGCCGCCCGATCAGCAACTACGACCTGGCGGCGGTGATCGCCGAGCGCCCGGACGTGGTCGTCGAGCTGTGGACCGAGCGCCTGCTGGCCGCCAGCCTGCCGCCCGCGGACGAGCCCTTGGACCAGCCGGCCCTGGCCGCGCGCTTCGAAGACGCCGCGCCGGCTCTGGTCCTCGCGGGGCCCGAACTCGCGGAGCGGCTCGCGCCCCAGCCGGGTGTGGTCGTGGCGCCGAGCCCCGATGGCGAGCGCCTGCGCATCCTGCACGAGCGCGACGACAGCTTCCTGCACCTCGATCTGGAGGGCCTGCCGGCCGGGCGCGAACTGCTGGTGTGCCTCGAGCTGGACGTGCGCGCCGAGGGCTTCCTGTCCCTGCGCTATCCCTATCAGGACGGCTCCCGGGCCTACCCCGTGAAGGGCCAACACCGCGAGTGCCACGCCCTCGCGGCCGGCCAGGAGCGCCTCTACCTGCGCCTGCAGGCCCCGCGCAGCGGCACACGCATCGAGCTGTTCGCCGAGGTCGCGCCCCTGGCCTACGGCCTGCTGGGCCTCGAAGTTCGCAGCCTGCCTCGGGACCCCCGTTGAGCCGCTGACAGGCTGAGAAAAAATCGACTCGGGCTGCGCCCGAGCGGTCAGACCAGCCTGTCAGCATGCCTTTGGGCCGCCATCCGGCGGCCACAGAGGCTGGGATCGTCGCTGCGCGCCGATCTTTTCCCAGCCTCTGACAGGCTGAGGAAAAATCGACTCGGGCTGCGCCCGAGCAGACATACCAGCCTGCCAGCATTCCTTTGGGCCGCCATCCGGCGGCCGCAGAGGCTGGGATCGACGCTGCGCGCCGATCTTTCCCAGCCTCCGAGGAGGGATCGACTCGGGTCGCGCTCGAGCGCCCGACCGAGCCCGTCTGTGCGCCTTCGGACCGCCAACCGGCGGCCACGCAGGCTGCTTCCCAGAGGGGCCCAAGCGGCCCCCGGTTTCCAAGGCGGCGGCCCGGGCCCAGCCCGGGCCGCCGCGCTGCATGGACGGCCGCGCCGAGCCCGCTCGGCCTCCGGTGGCGTGGCGAGGCCGCCGCGATCGGTCCCCCGCGATCGCTGGACTGGGCTCATGGCCCTGCGCGGCGGTGACCTCGGGGCCTCGCTCGGGTAGGTTATCGATATGCGTCGACCGCGCCGACTCCGTTTCTCGCCCAGCCGCAGCTCGGGCTTCACCCTGATCGAGCTGCTGATCGCCATGATGATCCTGGGGATCTTGATGGCCTACTTGGTCCCCAAGATCCCGGAAGCGATCGAGGAGGCCAAGATCACGGCCTCGCGCAAGAACCTTTCGGACATCTACCAGGGCCTGACCACCTACCAGGCCAAGTTCGGGCGCTTGCCCAGCGAATCGGGGGTCAAGTTCTTTGCGGTGCTGATCTCCAAGGGCGTCTGGGAGAACACCAAGGCCTCGGCGAAGAAGCTCACCTGCCCCGGGGTCGACATCGGG
>JBIKLM010000478.1:0-3308 GCA_044359835.1 Planctomycetota bacterium | reverse complement strand
CCCGTCCCGCCTGCCCCCATGGATTCCCTCTCCCCCGTTCCCGAACGCCGCCAGCAGAGCGGGCGTCCGCCGCGGCTGCTGCTGTGCGACCACCGCGGCTCGCGCCTGGCGGAAAAGCTGCGCCTGGGCAGCCGCCACCCCAGCGAGGTGACCCTCAGCAACCGGCTGCGGGACAGCCTGCTGGCCCTCTCGAGCCAGGACCCGGACGTGCTGATCCTGGACCCCCTCAGCGCCACCGGCCGCGCCGAGCTGGAGGTCATCGAGCAGGAGCGCTCGCGCCTGGGCGTGCCCCTGTTGCTCGTCCATTCGGGGCTGGCCGGCCGGGAGCTGCTGGCCAATCTCAACGCCCTGGGAGCGGCGCATTTCGACCTGATCGATCGCAGCGCTCCCCTGGACGAGTATTGGATGCGCATCCAGCGGCTGTTGGAGGAGCGCCGCGCCAGGATCGAGATCCGCGAGCTGCGCCACCGCGCCGCCCACGACGACCGCACCGACCTGCTGCGCCCGGCGGCCTTCCAGACGCGCTTGGGCGAGCACTTCTCGGCGGCACAACGCCATGGGCTGCACCTGGCTCTGGTGCTGATCGATCTGGACGGTTTCGGCAAGGTCAACAAGGTCCACGACCACACCATCGGAGACGAGGTCATCCAGCGGGTCGCGGAGGCGGTGCGGCGCAGCCTGCGGGTCGAAGACATCGCCGGTCGGCTCGGCGGCGACGAATTCGCAGTGGTGCTGCCCTACACCAAGAACACCGACGCCGCGCGCGTGGTCGAGCGCTTGCGCGAGGAGATCAACCGCCTGACCGGCAGTTTCGGCGAGGGACGCGCCCTGGTGCGGGTAGCCGCCAGCTTGGGCTACGAAACCTTCGATGGCCGCGATCTGCAGTCGGCCTCCGAGCTGCGCGCCCACGCCGAGCGCGCCCTGCGCGAAGCCAAGACCCGCGGCGGCAACCTGGCGGTCTATTACCGCGCCCTGCTGGCCGGCAGCGAGTCGCCGGCTCGCTGAAGCTGGGCAGGTCGCGGGGGCGCCGCTAGCCGCAGCGATTCCGAGGGCGCCGCGCGGGAAGGCTGGGCCTTGCGCGGCGCCTTACGGGGGCCTGCTGCGGGACCTGATGCGGGGGTTTGGGCGCAGCTCCGATGGGCCGCTCGGCGCGGGGTGATTCCGCTGGCCGCGTGGGATCGCCAGGAGCTGGGACGGAATTCAGCGCAGCAGGCGCAGCTCGAGCCAGTCGGCGCGATCGCCCTCGAAGAGATCGCTGCCCATCTCGGTGAGGAATTCGACGCGGCTGGCGCCCGCGAGGTCGATGGCCGGCAGCTCGAGGATTCCATCGGCCCGGGAGAGCTCGGGGCTCTCGAAGCGCACCTGGCCGTCGACCAGCACCCGAAATCGAACCGAGCCGGTCAGCCCCAGGGTCAGCACGGAATCGTCGATCGCCACGGCGCCGCGCAGCTCGCGCCAGCTGCCCTCCAGGCCAAAGGCCAGGCGCGTCGGGGCCGCCACGCCGAAACCGCGCAGATGGCGGCGGCCGCCGGCCAGCAGCGGGCCGCCGCTGACGCACAGGTCCGGACGCGGCCACCAGACCATGCCCAGATCGTCCCCGAACGGGCGGGCGGGCTCGACCTCGAGGGCGGTCAAATCGCTGAGAAAAGCCAGGCGCCCGTCGGCGGCCTCGAGCTGGGCGATGGCGCCGGTGGGCAGGGCCAGGCTGTCGCCGGAGGGCAGGCGCAGGCTGACCCGATCGCGGCCCCAGGAGATCAGCTCGCCCCGCAGCCGCGAGCCGTCGGCCAGACCGAGCACCAGGGCGCGCGGACCTCGAGGCGGCGCTGGATCGGCGCCCAGGCCCTCGATGAACAGGGCGGCCAGCTCCTCCCAGGGGATCGTCTGCAGCCCGACCAGGCTCTCGAAAGCGACGCCCTCCGCCGAGAAGCCATCCAAAGTCCCGTCGACGCGATCGAGCCGCGCCGCCACGCGTCGATACAGGCGGTCACCGCTCGGGGGCGCTTCCAGCACCAGCCCCGGGTCGCTGGGCAGGCGCGCGGGGAAGCGCAGGCTGCGCACCAGCTCGACGTCCAGGGCCAGCAGGGCGCCCGAGACCTCCAGGAGCAGGTCGTCGCCGCGGCCCCCCGAGCTGCGTCCCTCGAGGCGGTCGCCCCCGGCCAACGCCAGCGAGATCCGGTCCTCCGCGGGCACCGGCTCGGGCGGCAGCAGGCCCTGGCTGAGACGGGCCACCAGCGCGCCCTCGGGCAGCACGAAGTCCCCCGCCGGTGTCCACGGAGCCCCCTCGGGGGGCGTCCAGGGGCGGCGCGGCCCGCTGGCCAGCTCCAGCTCGAATACGGGCCCGCTCGGCGCCGGCTCCTGAAGGGTCAGCCCGGGCCCGAGGGCCCCGACAACAAGCAAGGCTGCGCACAGCGATCCGGTCATGCGGAGGATCCTAAGCGGCCGCCCAGCGGCGCCCAAACCGCCCGGCGGCCAGCCTGGCCCGCTGGCGATGCTGCCAGGTTGACAGCTCGGCCCCTGCCCCCGGGCTGCCGCTCTGGCAGTCCAAGGGGGAATCGGGTGCCCAAAGGGCTCGGCACCGAAATTGCTGCGGACCCCTGATCCGCGCGTTTCGGCGGCGCCCCCGTCGTTGCCTGCGCGTTCCGCTGACCACGGCCCGGGTGCCTTGCGCCCGGCCCCAGGCCCCGTTCCCCAAGCTCTCCCCCACGCCATGGCCAAACAGATGCTGTTCGAGTCCGACGCCCGCGATGCGATCCGCCGCGGTGTCGAGAAGCTCGCCAAGGCCGTCACCAGCACCCTCGGACCCCGCGGCCGCAACGCCATCCTCGACAAGGGCTGGGGTGCCCCGACCATCACCAAGGACGGCGTCACGGTCGCCGAAGAGGTCCAGCTCAGCAATCCCTACGAGCAGATGGGCGCCCAGCTGGTCCGCGAAGTGGCCAGCAAGACCAGCGACATGGCCGGCGATGGCACCACCACGGCCACCCTGCTGACCGAGGCCATCTACGTGCGCGGCCTGCGGGCGATCACCGCCGGCGCCGCCCCGGCCCGCCTGCACGCCGCCCTGCGCGACGGCGTCCAGGCCGTGACCCAGGCCATCGACAAGGCCGCGCGCCCGGTCAAGACCTCCGCCGAGATCGCCCAGGTCGCGACCATCTCCGCCAACAACGACCCGCGCATCGGCAAGCTGATCGCCGGGGCCATGGAGAAGGTCGGCAAGGACGGCGTGATCACCATCGAGGAAGGCAAGAGCCTCGAGACCGAGATCACCATCGTGGAGGGCATGCAGTTCGACCGGGGCTTCCTCTCGG
>JBIKLM010000087.1:0-11848 GCA_044359835.1 Planctomycetota bacterium | reverse complement strand
TTCGACGAGCTCCGACCGGCCGGCGAGCGCTGGTTCTTCGAATCGGCCATGGCCGAGCGCTTCGCGCGCGCCCGCCGGGCTGGCGGCTGACCGGCCCGCGACCGGGCCGTGCCGCCGGTCAGAGGCTTGGAAGAATCGGCGCGCAGCGACGCTCCCAGCCTGTGCGGCCGGCGAGCGGGCCGGCGGATGGATCGCGGCGCGCCGGCGGTCGCCCGGCTTCGAGGATCACCCCGCACGGCGCCATCGACGGCGGCGGAACGCCCTGCGCTCCGCCGCCGCGGGCTCCGCTCACCAGCCCAGCACGCGCGCGAAGATCAGCGGGGCCACGATCGAAGCGTCCGATTCGATCACGAACTTGGGCGTGTCGATGGCCAGCTTGCCCCAGGAGATCTTCTCGTTGGGCACCGCTCCGGAGTAGGAGCCGTAGGAGGTGGTCGAGTCGCTGATCTGGCAGAAATAGCCCCAATAGGGGCAGTGCACGCCCATGTCCTGGTGGATCAGCGGCACGACGCAGATCGGGAAGTCGCCGGCGATGCCGCCGCCGATCTGGAAGAAGCCCACGCCGGAGTTCTGGCCCTTCTTGAGCTTGGCGGCCTTGGGGGCCTGCCCGGCGGCGACGCTGCGCGCGCCGGCGGCCTTGGCCGTGGCCTTGCCCTTCTTGGCCGAGGGGCCGGACAACCCGGGCTCCGGGGCACCCTGGCTGTTCTCGATGTACCAGTCGATCAAGCGGCCCATGTACTCGAGCCCGCTCTTGACCGTGGTGTAGCTCTTGATGTCGCCGGACTTGACGTGGCTGACGAAGATGTTGCCCAGGGTCGAGTCCTCCCAGCCCGGCACGAAGATCGGAAGGTCCCGCTCGCAGGCGGCCAGCAACCAGGAATCCTGGGCCGGGATCTGATAGTCTTTGGGCTTCAGCTTCTCGCGCAGCAGCTGGTACATGAACTCGTGCGGGAAATAGCGCTCCCCGGCTTTGTCGGCGCGCACCCACAGGGCCAGGATGTGCTTCTCGATCGCGCGGAAGGCCTGCTCCTCGGGGATGCAGGTGTCGGTGACCCGATTGAGCCCGCGGTCCTCGAGGGCCTTCTCGTCCTCGGGCGACAGGTCGCGATAGTGCGGCAGACGCACGTAGTGTTTGTGCGCCATCAGGTTGAAGATGTCCTCCTCGAGATTGGCGCCGGTGCAGGTGATCGCGGCCACCTTGCCCTGGCGGATCATCTCGGCCAGCGAGAGCCCCAGCTCGGCGGTGCTCATGGCGCCGGCCAGGGTGATCATCATCTTGCCGCCGCGCTCGAGGTGCGCCACGTAGGCGTCGGCCGCATCGACCAGGGCGGCGGCGTTGAAGTGGCGGAAGTGGTGTTGGATGAACTGGCTGACGTTCATGGGCGGGACGGGGCTGGCCCGGCGCGAAAGCTGGGTGTTGGCCTGGGAAAGGCGCGCGGGGCGAGAGGCCTTGGGCGCGCCCGGTCGGCGGCTCGGACGCGCCGGCGCACCTGCGGGGCGCAGCAGGATAGCCGCGCCAGGCCGCGGGTCCAGGGCCGCCGGGGGACCTCCCGGCCAGACAGCGAGATCCGATCAACTTCTCCCCCGGGAGAGCGCCAAGACCGGGCCGAGTCCGCGCCGGCGGGGCCCGCGGCCGCGTTGAGGTCAGAGGCCGGGAAAAAAGTCGGCGCGATGCGCCGATCCCAGCCTCCGTGACGCCGGATGGCGGCCCGAAGGCCTGTTGACAGCCTGGTCTTGACACTCGGGCGTAGCTCGCGCCGCGAGACCAGGCTGTCAACCGGCGGCGCCGTCGCCGCGGTATTGCAGCTCGTGCAGGCGGGCGTAGTGGCCGCCCTGCTTGAGCAGCGCTTCGTGGCTGCCCTCCTCGATGATCCGCCCGCGCTCGAGGACCAGGATCCGGTCGCAATGGCGCACCGTCGAGAGCCGGTGCGCGATCACCAGGGCGGTGCGGCCTTCGAGCAGCTCGTCGAGGGCATGGCTCAGGAGCTCTTCGGTGCGCGTGTCGACGTTGGAGGTGGCCTCGTCCAGCACGACCACCTCCGGGGCGGCGGCGAGCGCGCGGGCGAAGGCGATCAGCTGGCGCTCGCCGCTCGATAGGTTCTTGCCGCGCTCGGCGACCTCCTGCTGATAGCCGCGGTCGAAGCGCGCCACGATCTCGTCCAGGCCCAGGCGGCGCGCCGCCGTCAAGGCGCGCTCGGGGGACAGGGGCTGGCCGTCGGTCGAGCGGCTGCCCAGGGCCAGGTTCTCGAGGATCGTGCCCTCGAACAGGAACACGTCCTGGGGCACGATGCCGACCCGCCGGCGCAGCTCGGCCTGGGCGTAGTCGCGCACATCCTGGCCGTCGAGCAGGATTTGCCCGGTGTTGGCCTCATACAGCCGCAGCAGCAGCTTGAGCGTCGAGGTCTTGCCCGAGCCGGTCGCGCCCACCAGGGCCACGTGCTCGCCCGGTTCGACCCGGAAGCTGATCCCGCGCAGCACCGCTTCGTCCGGCCGGTTCGGGTACGAGAAAACCACATCGCGGAATTCGACGCTGCCCCGCGGCGCGGGCGGCGCGGGCGGGTCGGCGCGCTCGGGGATCACGTCGTCTACGTCCATCAGCGAGAAGATCTTGGCCGCGGCCGACATGGCGCTCTGCAACACGGTGTACTTGAGCGACAGGTCGGTCAGGGGCTGGAAGAACTTGCCCATGTAGTCGGTGAACAGGAACAGCACCCCCAGGGTCAGCGCCCCGGGCGCCGCCCTGGGGCCCTGGCCGAGGGCCTCCAGCACCAGGCCGCCCCCGAACCACAGGATCGCCGCGGTCACCAGCGAACCGATCAGCTCGGTCAGGGCCGACAGCACCGCTTCCCAGCTCACGCTGACCACCTGCGCGTCGCGGATCTCGGCCGAGAGCTGGCCATGGTCTCGCTGCGCGCGCTGCTCGCGAGCATAGGCCTGGATCAGGCTCATGCCCGAGATGCTCTCGTGCAGGAAGCTCGCCAAGCGCGAGCGCCGCGAGATGAAGATCTCGTAGCAGGCGCGCACCTTCACGCGCACCCGCGCCGTCAGGTAGAGCAGCAGCGGCACCGCCAGGAAGCTGGCCAGGGCCAGCTTCCAATCGAGCCACAGCAGCACCGCGGCCATGGCGGTCAAATTGACGAAATCTCCGAGGATCGTGACCACGCCCGAGGAGAACAGCTCCTGCAGGGCCTCCACATCGCTGGTCACCCGCCCGACCAGCTTGCCCACGGGCGTGCGATCGTAGAACGAGCAGGACAGACGCTGCAGGTGCTGGAACAGCCGCTGGCGCAGCTCGAACAGGGCGTTCTGGCCGGCCAGGTCGATGATCCAGGCCTGGCGCCGGCGCGCCAGGTACTCGAGTCCCGCGCAGGCCGCGAAGCACAGGGCCAGCAAGACCAGGGGGCCCGGGCGTCCGGGCAGGTGCTCCCGGCCGAAGGCGGCCAGACGTTCCCACAGGGACAGCAGCGAGGCCCAGTTGCCGCCGCTCTCGCGGGCCAGCAAGTAGCGGTCGATCAGGATCGCCACCAGCGTCGGCTGGGCCAGGCGCACCACCTGGGTGAACAGCAGCAGGGCCAGGCCCTCGGACAGCAGGCCCCACTGGCCGCGCAGGAACGGCAGCAGCCGGCGCAGCAGGCGCGCATCGAGGGCCTTGGCGCGGGGGCCGCTGCCGTCCTCGCGCTCCCAAGCGGCAGGGGCTGCGGGATGGGCCGCGGGAGCGCTCGCCGGCGGCGGCGCCTGGGTGCGGGCGGGGCTCACGGAGCGCGCCGACCTCCGGCGGGGGCCGGGCGGCCGCGGGGGCCCTGCTGTTCCTCTTCCTGCGAGCGCCACAGCCGCGCGTAGACGCCGTCCTGGGCCAACAGCTGGCGATGGTTTCCGCTCTCGGCGATGCGGCCCTCTTCGAGCACCAGGATGCGATCGGCGCGCGCCACCGTGGACAAGCGGTGCGCGACGATCACCGTCGTGCGCCCGGCCATGATCGGGGCCAGCCCGATCAGGATGCGATCGGCGGTCTCGGTGTCGACGGCGGAGAGCGTGTCGTCGAGGATCAGGATGCGCGGCCGCACCAGGATCGCGCGCGCCAGGGCCACGCGCTGGCGCTGGCCGCCCGAGAGGTTGAGCCCGCGCTCGCCCACCAGCGTGTCGAGGCCCTGGGGCAGCTGGGCCAGGTCGCGCTCGAGCTGGGCGATGCGCACCGCCTCGAGCACCTCCGCTTCGCTGGCATCCGGCTTGCCGAGGGCCACGTTCTCGCGCAGCGTGGCGCTGAACAGGAAGGCGTCCTGGGGCACCAGGGCGATCGAGCGGCGCACGGCCTGGGGCGAGAGCTCGAGGGCCTCCTCCCCGTCGTAGAACAGCACCCCGGCGGGCACCTCGAGCAACCGGGCCAGGACCTGCACCAGCGTGGTCTTGCCGGCGCCCGTGTGGCCCACGATGCCCAGGGTCTGGCCGGCGGCCAGCTCGAAGCGGATGTCGGCCAGCACGCGCCGTTTGGGCCTGCCATTGCCGCCGGGGGCCTCGCGCTCGAGGGTCAGCCCGCGCAGCTCCAGGGCGCCGCGCGGATCGCGGGGCTGCCGCTGGCCGGGCAATTCGGGCAGGCTTTCTTCCGCGACCATGACCTCCTGGACGCGCGCCACCGCGGCGGCGCCGCGCTGCAGCGAGCTGATCACGAAGCCCAGGGTCGCGGTGGGCGCCGAGAGCAGCTGCAGATAGATCAGGAACGCCACGAAATCGCCGGTCGCGATGCGGCCGTCCGCGACGCGCGGCGCGCCCAGCGCCAGGGCCACCAGGATCGAGACCGCGGTCAGGCCCGACATCAGCGGCATCAGCCGCGCCCGCGCGCGGGTCACGCGCAGGTTCAGGCCGCGGTAGGTTTCGCTCTGGGCCTGGAAACGGCGCGCGTCGGCGGCCTCGAGGCCCAGGGTCTTGATCACCAGATGGCCGCCCAGGCTCTCGCTGACCTTGTCGCTGACCTCGCCCATGGAATCCTGCGCGGCGCGCGAGCCGATCTGGATCTCCTTGGCCAGGCGGCCGGCCTGGACGATGAAAAACGGGAACGGCAACAGGGCCGCGCCGGTCAGCAGCGGGCTGGTCTCGACCATCATCGCGGCGCCGATGCCGAACAACAGGGCGGTTTCTGCGATGTAGAGCAGCACCGGCCCCGAGAGGGTCTGCACGTTGACCAGGTCGTTGAGCGAGCGCGAGAGCAGCTGGCCGGTCGATTGGCGCAGGTAATAGCTGGGCGCCAGGCGCAGCAGCTTGGCGAACAGATCCTCGCGCAGCGCGTGCACGATGCGGCGGCTGGTGCCCAGCACAGCCAGGCGGCTGCTGACGCGCACCAGGGAGCCGACCAGGGCGGTGGCCACGATCCAGCCCACCAGGGACAAGAGGCGCTCGCGGGCCGCCTGGGCGTCGCCCGGCGCCGCGACCCGGGCGCCGGCCTGCTCCAGGGCATCGATCGAGGCGCCCAGGAGGCGCGGGATCGTCAGCCGCAGGACGATCGCGGCGATCAGGGTCAGCAGGCCCAGCAGGTACGCCCGCCGATGCTTGGCCAGGTAGGGCAGCAGCGGCCGCAGGTCCTCGAGCCGCGTCGATTCCTGGTCCGCCTCGGGCGGCGGTTCCGTTCGGCTCGGGCTCACGGGAGGGGACCTGGTTCGAAGGGGCGGGCGGCCGGCGCAGCCCCCGCGGGGCCCGCCCGGGGCCGGGGACTCAAGGACTATAGGACGGCGAGGCCGGCTCCCGGTAGCCGCGCAGACGCCTTTCGACGGAGCTCAGCCTCCAGACGAAGACCGCCGTCCCGACCACGTAGAACCCGATCGTGACCGCCATCAGCGCGCCGTAGTTGCCGCCCGTGCGGTCCAGCACCAAGCCGCCGAGCCACGGGCCGACCACCCAGCCCAGTCCGTAGAGCAGCATCAGCAGGGCGTTCTGGGCCTCGCGCAGCTCCTCCGGGGAGCTTTCCATCAAGAAGGCCTTCATCAGCGGATGCGCCGCGTTCATCAGCGCCGTGCGCAGCAGATAGGCCAGCACCGCCAGCGGCGCCCAATGGGTCAGGGCCAGCACGGCGAACCAGGGCAGGGAGGCGAATTGGGCCAGGGCGATGGCGCGCACGTAACCCAGCCGGCGATAGAGCGCCGGACCGCCCAGGAAACCCAGCGTCATGCCCACCTGCCCGCCGGCGAAGAGCATGCCGATGGCGTCGCTGTGGAAGCCGAAGCGCTCGCGGAAATAGAGCGACATGAACGGGATCGTCATGCCGCTGCCGACGGCGATCAGCAATTGCGGCAGCGCGAAACGCAGCACCAGCCCCTGGTGGCGCGCCAGACCGCCGAACAGGCGCTGGGCGGCGCGGGTGCGCACGGAGCTGTCCTCGATGCGTGCGTAGGGGAGCGCGGCGAGGAGCGGCAGCAGGCCGCCGCAGGCCAGGGCCAGGGCGTGCCCTTGGCGCGTATCGCCCAGCCGCTCCGAGAGCAGGCTGGCGAGCCAACCGGCCGCCAGGGCGCCCAGCACGGATGCGGCCATGCGCGCCGCTTCGGACAGGGCGAACACCGCCGGGCGCTCGCCGGGGCTGCTGTGGCGGTAGAGCAGCGGCGCGCCGCCGACCTGGTGGATCGCGAAGGCGAAGCCGCCCGCCAGGTTGAGGCTGAACAGGGCCCACAGCGCCAGGGGCCAGGGCTGGGCCAGATAGCAGAAGCCGGTCAGCAGGGCCGAGCTGGTCAGGATCCAGCTGGGCGGCAGGCGCGAGACCAGGATCGCCGCCGGCAAGGCCGCCAGCAGGTTGCCCCAGCTCGAACCGGAGACGACCCAGCCGACCTCGGTTTTGCTGGCGCCGAGCTGGTCGATGTACAGCGCCAGCAGGGTCAGCGGGAAGGTCGCCGCGGCGCCCAGGGCGCAGGCGCCGAGCAGGTAGCGGCGCGCGTCGGGGGAGAAGCGGGGCAGGGGCACGGGGTTGGAGGGGAAGCCGGCGGCCCAGGGGTCCCCGAGGGATCCCGCTCGGGGCCGAGAGTGCAGGAAGCCCGGTCGAGCGAGGCTCGACCGGGCTCCAGATCAGGCGCGGGGGGCGACCGCGAGGCGCGGGCCGACCGATCGGCCCGCGGAGATCAGCGGTTTAAATCGGCGCGCCGCGACGATCAGCGACCGCTTGGCCGCCGGATGTTGGTCCTAGCGGTAGGCTGGCGGGCTGGCTCAAGCGCTCGGGCGCAGCCCGAGTCGACTCCAGCCTTGGCCTGCCACAGGGTCACTTGCCCGCTTGGCCTTGGAGGCTGCTCAGCAGGGCCGGGATTTCCTTGACCAGTTCGTTGACCTTGCCGGACAGCTGCGCGAACACGTCCGCGCCGCCGTTCTTGAGCTGTTCGATCAGCTTGGGCAGCTCGTCCTTGTAATTGCTGAGCTTCTGGAACTGCTCGGCCGCTTGGCCGGTCAGGCTCGAGGCCTTGCCTTGCAGCGAGGCCAGCACGGATTCGATCTGCGGGATGAAGGCGTTGAGCTGCTCGATGGCCGTGTTCTTGGCCTGCTCGCCGAGGTTGCCGGCGGCTTCCGCGGCCTTGTCGGCGGCTTGCTTGGCGGAATCGAGGGCCGAGCCGGCGGCGTTGGAAACGCCGGTGACCGCGTTCTTGGTGTTCTCCTGCTGTTCTTTGTTGCAGGAGCCGAGGGTCAGGGAGAGGGCAGCGAGGCCGAGGATCAGGCGGTTCATTGGAGGGATTTTGTCGGGGTAGAGGGGCGAAAAAGGATAACGATCTCTGGTTCAAAGCGTGCGCTCGCCTGGCAGGGATCGGACCGATTCCCTTGGGGAGTACCCAAGCCGGTCCCGCTCCGCGGCTTAGGACCCTGCGGCCCGGCCCCGCTGCGAGCCCACAGGCAGACCGCCGGGCTGCCTCCAGGGGCGGCTGCGGCGCGCCTCGGGGAGCGGGGATGCAAACCGGCCAGGCCCACCTGAGCCGGCGCGACCTGGGGATCCCGCGGCCCTGGGCGGAGATCGAAATCGTTCGACGCCGGCCCGCGGCGTCTCTTTCGCAGGCGCTGCGGTCCTAACCGGCCAGGGACCGGCGGTGCTTGCGCTCGGCCTGATCGAGCGTCTCCCGCAGCCGGGCCGCCAGGACCCGCACGTTGGGCTCGAGCACCATCGAATCGTGGTCGCCGGGCACCTCGTGCACGCTGACCCTCTGGCAGAACCGGCCCCAGCCGTTGTCGTCGAAGACGATCTCGCGCCACTGGTTGGCGCGCCGGCCGCCCGACAGGCGATAGACCACGGGCAGCTTGGGTCGGAAGAGGGTCAGATCCGCGGGGTAAGGCTGCACCTGGTAGCGCTGCAGCGCCGCTCGGAAGGCGGCCTCGATGACCTCGTCGTGGAACTGGTGATGGTCGCCGCCGCGCGGTCCGCCGGCTTTGGCGCGGCGATCGAGCTCCCAGGCGATGCGATCGCGCAGCCAGCGGTAGCCGTAGCCCAGGCCCTGGCGCTTGAGGCGCTGCCAGTGGATCGAGAGCTTGTCGCCCAACGAGATCGGATCGCGGGTCGGCAGCGGGGTGTCGAGCAGGATCAGCGCGGCGATCGACTGGCCCGCCGCCAGCAGCTGGCGCGCCATCTCGAGGGCGGTGATGCCGCCGCCCGAGAAGCCGCCCAGATAGTAGGGACCCTCGGGCTGCACGGTGCGCAGCTCGGCCAGGTAGTCGCGCGCAGCTTCTTCGAAGGTCCCGTGGGGTTCCTTGTCGCCGAACAGGCCGCGGGCCTGCAGGCCGTAGAAGGGGCGATCGGTGCCGACCAGCGCCGCCAGGTGGCGCAGGTTCATCACGTTGCCGAACATGCCCGCCACCAGGAAGAACGGCGGGCGCGGGCCGCCTTCGTCGGCGTGCATGGCCACCAGGTGGGTATAGCGCCGCTCACGGCGCGCGGCGCGCCCGACTTCGTCCTGGCTGGGCTGGCCGCGCGCGCCGCGGACCAGCGCCGCGCAGGCGCGGATGGTGGGCGCTTCGAACAGCACCGAAATCGGGTAATCGACCTCGAAGGTCTTCTTGATCTTGGCGAACAACCGCACGGCGATCAGCGAATGACCGCCCAGATCGAAGAACGAGTCGTCGACGCCCACGCGCTCGACCCCCAGCAGCTCCTGCCAGAAGCCGACCAGCGAGCGCTCGATCTCGTCGCCCGGCGCTGCATATTCGGTGTCCAGCTCGGGGCGCGCGAAGCGCGTCGCCAAGCCGGTCCGGCGCGGCCCTTCGGCCTCGCGCTGGGCTTCGCTGACCAGCTCGCGCACGTCGAGGGTGCTGACCAAGACGGCCGGCGGCGGATCGGCGCGCAGCAGGCGTTCGAGCGCGTTGCTGCCCTCGGCCGGGGTCAGGCCCGCGGCGACCCGCTGGGCGAAGCGCAGCTCCTGGGCGCTGGGCGCGCGGCGCTCGCCGTTGTCCTCGCGCGGGTCGAATTCGATCTCCTCGGGCCCGGGCGGCGTCAGATGCGCCAGATCGGGCAACTGGTCGAGGCGCCGCAGGGTGAATTCGCGGGCGCGCAGCAGCACCCGGCCGTGCACATCGAGCACGTCGATGTCGAAGCTGAACAGGCCGCGCTCGGGCTTGCCGCCGGCGCCGGCGCGGGCCAGGGCCAGCACGCGCCGCGGCAGCGATTCGAAGACTTCGATGCGTCCGTAGCCCAGCGGCACCCACAGGCCCTGCTCCGGGTCGTAGCCCGGGATCAGCCCCATGGCGAAACCGGTGGCCAGGTCGAGCAGCGCCGGATGCAGGCCGTGTTCGGCCAGATCGCGATGGAAAGTGCGCGGCAATTCCAGGTCCGCCAGGGCCTGGTCCGAGCCGTAGTGGACCTCGCGCAGCACGCGCCAGCGCGGGCCGAAGCGCAGGTGGCGCTCCTGGGCGACGGTCAAGCCCTCCGGGCTCGGCCCGAGGTGCTTGCCGAGCAGCCGGCTGCGCAGCAGCGCCGGGTCCTGGGGCGGGGCCTGCTCGAGGGGCCGCAGCGCCAGCGTGCAGGTGGCATGGCGCTCCCAGCCCTGGCGACCGTCGGCCACCGCGGCGGCGCTCAGCACCGAGGCGGTGTAACCGCCGTGGCTCGGGTCCAGGCTGACCCGCACCCGCCGCCGGCCATCGTCGGGCACGTACAGCGGCCGGAAGAACAGCAGATCCTGCAGCGCAAAGCTGCCCTTCTCGCCGATCTCGGCCAAGGCCGCGCGCAGCAGCTCGAGATAACCGGTGCCCGGCAGCAGCGCCTGGCCGTTGGCCAGCCGGTGCTCGTCGAGCATCCAGTGCGTCGCCGGGCTCCAATCGGCCTCCAGCTCGATGCGCCCGTTGCGGTGGGTGCGGCGCGTCTCGAACAGGGCCGTCAGGGCCGGCAAGGCTTCGGGGCGCGCCTGGCGCACCGCCGGCTGGGTCAAACGCGCCGCCATGCCGACCTCGCTCCATACGCCCCAGCCCACGGCCAGATCCAGGCGCCCCGCGGGTTTGCCCTGGCGCGCCGCATAGGCGTCCAGGAAGGCGTTGGCGGCCACGTAATCGACCTGCCCCGCCGGCGCCACCTGCACCGAGGTGGACGAGAACAGCACCAGGAAGTCCAGCGCCTGGCCCTGCAGGACCTCCTCGAGCACCAGGGTGCCGTGGACCTTGGGGCCGAGCACGCGCTCGACGTCCGCCTGGCTCTTGGCCTCCATGGGCCCGTCGGCGAGCACCCCGGCGGCGTGCAGGACCCCGTCGAGGCCCCCGAAGCGCGCTTGGACCTCGGCCAGGGCGGCGCGCATGGCCACCACGTCGGTGACGTCCGCGGACAAGACCAGCACCTCGGCTCCCAGGGCCTCGAGTTCGCGCACCGCCTCCAGGCGCGCGCACAGTTCGGCGTCGCCGCCGCGGCGCAACAGGCCCTCCCATTCCTCGCGCGGCGGCAGCGGCGAGCGCGCCAGCAGCGCCAGCTTGGGCGCCAGCTTCTTGGCCAGATCGCGGGCCAGCGCCAGGCCCACGCCGCCCAGGCCCCCGGTGATCAGGTAGCGGCCGCCGCGGCGCAGGCGCGAAGCGGCCGTGCCGGCCGTCGGTGCCTCCGCGCGCGCCAGGCTCTGCTCGAAGCGCCGCAGTTGCCCGCTCTGGCCGCGCAAAGCAAAGGTTCCGACCGCGGGCTCGCCGCCGACCTCACGCCACAGGCCCTCCAGGGCGGCCGAGAGCCGCGCGCTGCGCTCGCCGGTGCTGCGCCGCCAGCCGCGCCGCTTGGGCGGCGCTTCGAGATCGAGCACCGCCGAGCGCAGCCCGGGCAGCTCGCGGGGCGCCACGCGCAGCGGACCGAGCAGCGTGGCTTTCTCCGGATAGCGCACGCCTTCGCCGGCCACGGACAGCATGCCGTTCGAGACGCACAGCAGGTGCACGCCTTCGCTGCGGCCCTCGCCGGCCAGCGCGCGGCTCAGGAAGAACAGCGAATAGAAGCCGCGCTCCTGGTTGCGATGGAAGAACGAGGATCCGGGGCGGAAGCCTTCCTCTTCGGTCAGGGTCCACAGGTGCACGATCCGGCGCGGGGCCCGGCCGGCGGCCACCAATTCGCGGCACAGGCGCTCGTAGCTGCCCTGGCCGTGCTCGGGCGCCAGCACGAAGGTGCTCGGATCCTGCATGGCGAAGGCGTCGCCCTCGAGCACGCGCACCACGTCGGCGCCGGCTTCGCTGAGGCGCTGCGAGAGGGCCCGGCCGACGCCGGCCTCGTCTTCGAAGATCAGCCAGGGGCCGCGATCGATGGCGGCGTCGGCGGCGCGCGCCCCCAGGGGCTGTTCGCGCCAGCGCGCCTCGAAGAACCAGTCCTCGGGATGGTCCAGGCGCTCGATGCGCGGGCCCTCGGTCTCGCGCGAGCCCTCCATGGCGCGGCCGGGCTCGATCCAGAAGCGGC
>JBIKLM010000477.1:0-3310 GCA_044359835.1 Planctomycetota bacterium | reverse complement strand
CTTCCCGCCAAGCCCCGGGCCGGATCTGCGCTTCCGCAGCGCCGTGCTCCGACCCGACCAGGCGCAGCGGCCCCGACCGGAGCCCCACGGCTACCCAGCCCACCTGCGATGCAAGAGAAGTTCAAGCAGCTGCTCCACGAATACAAGCGCCAGGCCTTCAAGGTCGAGCACGACAAGAAGACCATCGAGCAGATCACCCGCGAAACGGTGTCGTTCGCCGAGGACGTCCTGCGCCAGAAGTACCAGTACCACTTCCACAAGCTGCCGGATGCGGACCGGGCCGAGATCATCAACATGATCTCCAACTACACCCGCGAGGCGATCCTGCCGCCGATCGTGGAGAAGCTGGTCCAGCGCCAGGTGACCCTCGAACACCACATGGGGGCCATGGTCCAGATGATCGAGCGCATGCTCGAGCTGCTCTCCGAGCAGAGCAGCAAGACCCCGGCCGGGCGTTGACAGGCTGAAATGGAATCGACTCGGGCTGCGGCCGAGCGCTCGGACCCGCCGGTCGGCATGCCTTCGGGCCGCCGTCCGGCGGCCGCAGAGGCTGGGATCGACGCCAAGCGCCGATTTTTCCGAGCTTCTGAGAGGGGCTGAAGCCCGGGTGCGACGCGCACTCCGGCCCAGCCCGATCCGCAGCTCCGGGGCCGGCCGGCATCCAGGGGCCCAAGGGACCTTGGCGCCGGCGCGGTGCCGCGGGCCTGTCGTGATGCGACTCCCGGCGGCTCCGACGGCTCCGAGCGCCCGCCGCCGACTCGGGGTTCGATCCGCCCGGTCCACCCGCCCCCCCCGGCCGTCTGCGCCACACGGCCAAACTCCTGAGGCTCGGCGCGTCCCCTGCTCCCACGCCCCCCATGCGAGGTCTTTGGTGTGAAGGCGGCCGGCTCCGACACCGCGGAGACCTGCCGGAGCCCGAACCCGCCATCGGCGAGGTGCGGGTGGCCGTGCGCTTGGTCGGCCTGTGCGCCACGGATCTGGCCCTGGCCCGGGGCTACCTGGGGTTCGAGGGCGTGCCGGGGCATGAGTTCGTGGGGCAGGCGCTGGAGGGACCCCTGGCGGGCCGACGGGTGGTGGGGGAGATCAACGCGGGCTGCGGTCGCTGTCTCCGCTGCCGGTCAGGGGACCCGCGGCATTGCGAGCAGCGCAGTGTGCTCGGGATCCTCGCTCGCCCCGGGGCCTTCGCGGAGCGCCTGCGTCTGCCGGCCGGCAATCTGCTGGCCGTCGACGATCGCATCCCCGACGAGTGGGCGGTTTTTGCCGAGCCGCTGGCCGCGGCCCTGGCCCTCGAGCAGCACCTGATGCTGCTTTCGGCACCTCTGGTGGGCGAGCGGGTCGCCCTGGTGATCGGGGATGGCAAGCTGGGCCTCCTGTGTGCGCACGCGCTGGCCGCCTGGCATCCCGAGGGGCGCGTCGATCTGCTCGGCCGGCATCCGGAGCGGGCCGCTTGGGTCGGTCCGGGGGCCCGCCATCTGGGGCGCCCCCTGGGTCCGGGTCCTGCGGCGGCGCGTTATCCGCTGGTGATCGAGGCCAGCGGCCGGCCGGAAGCGTTGCCCTGGGCGCTGCCCTGGGTCGAACCGCGCGGCAGCCTGGTGCTGAAGAGCACCGCGGAGCGCCCGGCGGAGGTGGACCTGGCCCCGATCGTGATCGATGAGCTGCGGCTCAGCGGGTCGCGCTGCGGTCGGCTGTCCCAGGCTCTTGATTGGATGGCCGCCGGCCGTTTCGATCCAGGCGCCCTGATCGAGCGCCGTTGGCCCCTGCACCAAGGTCCCGAAGCTTTCGAGCGCGCCGCTCAGGGCGGCGTGCTCAAGCAGCTCATCGCTATAACTGCCTGACGATCCGGATCCGACCGCGCCCACCGATGCCATGACCCACGCCAGCCCCCTCGCTTCCGAGTCCGTCATCCTGGAGCGCACCCGCGCGGCCGGACAGGGTCATGTGCTCTCCGGCTGGGCTTCCTTGGCGCCGTCCGACCAGCGCCATCTGGCCGCCGAGCTGGCGGCCGTCGATTTCGCCCTGGTCTCCCGGCTCGCCGGCCTGCTGTCCCGTCCGGCGGGAGCGAACAAGTTGCCGGCGCTCGAACCGCCCGAGCTGTTCCCCCTCGAGCGCAGCGAAGCCCAGCGCCGCCGTGCGGACGAAGCGCGGGTGGTCGGCGAACGCCGGCTCGCCGAAGGTCGCATCGGTTTCCTGCTGGTGGCCGGCGGGCAGGCCTCGCGGCTCGGCTACGAAGGCCCGAAGGGGGCCTTTCCGATCGGGCCGGTCTCCGGTCGGCTGCTGTTCGACATCTTCGCGCGGCGCCTGGCGGCGGCCCAGAAGCGCCATGGCTTCAAGGCGCACTGGTATGTGATGACCTCGCCGGGCAACCACGCGGAGACCCAGGCCTGCTTCGAACGCCACGGCTTCTTCGGGCTATCCCGCGAGCAGGTGTTCTTCTTCAGTCAGGCGATGCTGCCGGCCCTCGATCTGCAAGGGCGCATCCTGATGTCCGCGCCCGGCCGCTTGTTCCTGGCTCCCAACGGCCACGGCGGCGTGCTGGACGGCCTGCGTCAGAGCGGCGCCCTGGCGCACATGCGCCAGCGCGGCATCGAGACGCTCTCGTACTTCCAGGTCGACAATCCCCTGGCGCCCCCGGCGGATCCCCTGTTTCTCGGGCTGCACGAGCTCGAACGGTCCGAGATGTCGACCAAGGTGGTCGCCAAGCGCGACGCCAGCGAAAAGGTCGGAGTCATCGGGCGCATCGACGGCCGGGTGGGCTGCATCGAATATTCGGATCTGCCTGCGGCCCTGCGCGACGCCCGCGACGCCGCCGGGCAACTGCTCTTCCGGGCGGGCAATCTGGCGATCCATGCGCTGGAGGTCGGATTCATCGAACGCTTGACTCACAGCGGCCTGGATCTGCCCTGGCACGTGGCCAAGAAGCGCATGAAGGTGCTCGGCCCGGACGGCCAGCCGGCCGAGGTCGAAGGGGCCAAGTTCGAGACCTTCGTCTTCGATGCGCTGGGCAAGGCGCAGCGCTGCTTGACCCTCGAGGTGCGCCGGGAGCTCGAGTTCTCGCCGGTCAAGAACAAGGAGGGCGAGGACTCGCCGGCCAGTTGCCAGCGCGATCTGTGCCGCTTGCACGCGGAGTGGGCCAGCCGCGCGGGCCGAGCCCTGCCGGCGGGCCGGGTCGGCGGATTCCCGCGGGTCGAGATCGATCCCCTGGTCGCCGAATCCGCGGAAGAATTCGCCCGCGCCGCCGAGCTGGCGCCGCAGCAGGTCGGAGACGGCCACCTCTACACCCGCTGACAGGCTGAGAAAAAATCGACTCGGG
>JBIKLM010000476.1:0-3315 GCA_044359835.1 Planctomycetota bacterium | reverse complement strand
CCCGCGGCGCGAGCCCGCTCCGCTCGCGCTCGTCCCGGGGCCCTGCCTGAGGCCCGGCTGAGGAAAATCGACTCGGGCTGCGCCGGAGACGTCACAGCAGCGCGTCGGATGCCTTTAGGCCGCCATCCGGCGGCCGCAGAGGCTGGGATCGTCGCTGCGCCGATGCCAGCCTCTGCGGCGCGGGCCAGCGCGGCGCGGTGCCGAACTGCGCATGCCTTGCCGCAGGATCCCGGAGCCGCCGCGTGCGCCAGCAAGCCAGAGCCGTTGCAGCGGCACCTGGGCAGCTCCTGCCTGAGCCCGGAACGCCGGATGGCGCGCGAATTCCTGCGGAGCGCGCCGGCTGAGCCTCTGCGGCTCGCTCCCCATCGACCCCGCTCGGCCTGCCGCCCTTCAGCCGCGCCGCAGCACCCGGTGCGCGCCTTGGCGCAGGGTCACGCCGATCGCGTCGAGGTGCTCGAGCAGCGGGATCAGGAATTTGCGCGTCGTGCCCAAGGCCTCGCGCAGCTCGGGGATCTCCAGCTGGCCGTTGCGGCGGCAGTTCTCCTCGACCGCGGCCAGCGCGCGCTGGAAAGCCGCTTGGCTGAAATACATCCCGGGGGCTGCGCGCACGGCCAAGCCCAGGTCCACCAGACCGTCGAGCAGCGCGCGCGTGCGGCGCTCTTCCGCGGGGTTGGGGGAAAGCTCCGCCAGCCCCTTGGGGGTCAGTCCACCGCGCTCGAGCTCGTCGAACAGCGCCTTGGCGCGCGGATCCATCTCGCGGCGCGGGCCCGGCAGGCGCAACTGGCCGCCGGGCAGGCGCTCGAGCAGGCCGCGGGCCAGGGCCACCTCCAGGGCGAACTCGGCCGCGGGGGCGCCGCCCTCGAGTTCTGCTTCGATCTCGGCCCGCGGCGCGAGCTGGCGCTCGGGATGGGCCTTGAACCAAGCCGCCAGGGCCGCGGCCAGGGCGCGCGCGTCGCGCTCGGCCACCCGGGCGCTGGCGAAACGCGGCCCGCGGCCCGCGCCGACCACGGCTCCGCTCGCGGCCAGCTCCGCCAGGCGTGCTTCGATGCGCTCCAGCGGCTCCTTGACGCGCTCGGCCAGCTCGCGCGCGCCCAGGGGCTCGCGGTCGCTGCGCTCGAGCTCGGCCACCAGGCGCCCGTCCAGGTCCGCCAGGCTCGCCTCCACGCGCCCGAGGCCGTCGAGCACGAAGGCCTTGCCGCGCTTCAGGCGATGGCGGCTCTCTTCGAGCACGACGCCGCCCCCCAGGGTCAGCTCCGGGCTCTCGAGCCGCAGCACGAAACGATCGCCGGGCGCCACCACCGTGGGCCGGTCGAGCCGCAGCTGGGCCAGGGCCGATTCCCCGGGCGCGAGGCTCGCGCCCTCGAGCAGCACCAGCTCGCCCGCCGGATCGTCGGTGCCGGCATGCAGGCGGATGCGGGTGCGATCCTTGAGCGGACGCGGCAGGGCGGCGCTGAGCGTCACCCGCGCCGCCAGCAGGGCGCTGCCGTGGAAGTAGCCGGGCGTGGCCAGCACGTGGCCGCGCACGGCGGCGTCGCGCTCGAGGTCCGAGAGGTTGAGCGCCGAGGAGTGGCCGGCGCGCACGCGCTCCGTGCGGCCGCCGTAGGCCTGCAGGCCGCGCACCTTGGCGCGCTGGCCGAGGGGCAAGAGCTCGAGCTCGTCGCCGACCGCGGCCGCGCCGGAGAGCGGGATGCCGGTCACCACCGTGCCGAAGCCGGGCTTGCTGAACACGCGCTGGATCGGCATGCGGAACAAGCCCTGGTCCGAGCGCGGCGCGGTCGCGAGGGCCGCTGCGATCAAGGCCGCGCGCAGGTCCTCGATGCCGGCGCCGGTGTGGGCCGAGACCTCGATCAGCGGCGCGTCTTCCAAAAACGTGCCGCGCACCGCCTGGCGCACGTCTTCGGCGGCCAGCTGGACCAGCTCGGGGGCCACCAGGTCGACTTTGTTGAGCGCGATCAAGCCCTTCGACAGCCCCAGGATCTGCATGATCGCCAGGTGTTCGCGGGTTTGGGGCATGACGCCGTCGTCCGCGGCCACGACCAACAGCACCAGGTCGATGCCCGTGGCCCCCGCCACCATGTTGCGGATGAAGCGCTCGTGCCCGGGCACATCCACCAGGCCCAAGCGCCGGCCGTCCGGCAAAGGCAGGTTGGCGAAACCGAGGTCGATGGTCAGCCCGCGCTCCTGCTCCTCCTTGAGGCGATCCGGGTCGATGCCGGTCAGTGCCTTGACCAGGCTGGACTTGCCGTGGTCGATGTGGCCGGCGGTGCCGACGACGAGGGGCAGGATCTGCATGGCGAGCGGGCATGGTAGAGCCGCGGGCGCCCTGCCGTGCGGGCCGGGTCCGGGCCGGCCCCCGCCGGCAGGCTGCTAGGCTCTAGCCCATGCCGCCCAGCCCCGCCGATCGCCCGCCCCTCCGGCTCCTGGCGCCGTGGTTGCGCCAGCGCTACGGGCAGGCGCTGTACCGCGTGGCGCTGGACGCGGGCTCCACCTGCCCCAACCGCGACGGCACGCGCGGCCGCGGCGGCTGCGTGTATTGCGACGTCGAGGGCTCGGGCACCGGCGCGCTGAAGAGCGGCCTCGACATCGCTAGCCAGTTGGGATTGGGCCTCGAGCGCATCGCCAGGCGCGGGCCCGACGTGGGCGCGATCGCCTATTTCCAGAGCTATTCGAACACTTACGTGGCCCCAGAGCGCCTCGACGAGGTACTGGCCGCGGTCGAGCCGTGGCTCGACGCCCCGCCGGAGGGCCTGCCGCCGATCCGAGTGCTGGCCCTGGCCACGCGCCCGGACACCCTGCCGGAGTGGGCCCTCGCGCGCCTCCAGCGCCTGGCCAGCCGCGTGCCCGTGTGGCTCGAACTCGGCCTCGAGGCGGCCGACGACGGCGTGCTCGAACGCATCCATCGCCTGCACAGCGTGGCCGAATTCGAGGACGCCGTGGCGCGCGCCCAGGCCCGCGGCCTGGCGGTCGTCGGCCACGCCATCCTGGGCCTGCCCGGGGATGGGCGCGCGGGCGCGCGCCGCACCGCCGAGGTGCTGGCGCGGGCCGGCGTCGAAGGCGTCAAGGTGCACCATCTGCTGGTGCTGCGCCGCACGGTGCTCGAGCGCTGGTGGCGCGACCAGCACAGCGGCGCCAAGGACCACGGCCTCGAGCTGCTCACCCCCGAGGCCTACGTGGATTGGCTGGCGGATTTCGTCGAGCGGCTGCGGCCCGAGCAGGTGCTGCACCGCTTGACCGCCGATGCGCCGCCGGGCCAGGAGCTGGCCCCGCGCTGGACGGTCACCAAGGAGCAGGTGCGCCAGCGCCTGATCGCCGAGC
>JBIKLM010000475.1:0-3318 GCA_044359835.1 Planctomycetota bacterium | reverse complement strand
CTTCTGCGGCACCTGAACCACCGGCCCCACCCGCCCTGACGGCTGCTCCGAGCCTTGAACCAGAGTTGCCGATCCCACACCGCCACAAGCGCCCGAGTCCGAAAAAGCGAGCGAATTCGGGAGATGGTGGCGGCTGCTGACAGCCTGAACAAAAACGACTCCCCTCACCTTTGAAGGGAGGCCTGGCATCCGTCAGCAGGCTTTCGACGCAGCTTCCCCAGCGAAGGGCCGCTCGGTTCCGGCCCGTGGGGAGAGTGCAGGCAACCCCAAGCACAGGCGCCCCCGAGGCCCTGGCGCTCCATCGCCGATCCCTGCCGCTGGGGCCGCCGAATGGCGGCCCCAAGACAACCGAATTCAACCCAGCACCACGCCTTTGGCTTAGCCCGAAGCCTGGTCCTGGCTCTCAAGCATACGTGCCGCGCACCTGGTCGGCCTTGGCCACGCGTCCGACCGCCAGCATGTGCGCGGCCGTGCGCAGGCGCACGCCCTTCTGCTTGGCCAGCTCGGCGGTCGCGTTCCAGCCTTCGGTCATGAAGCGCTTGCGGCGCTTTTCGACCACGTCCTCGAGCCAGGTCAGGCCCTGGCGGTTCTGGACCCACTCGAAGTAGTTGGAGAGCACGCCGCCGGCGTTGGCCAGGATGTCGGGCACGCAGGGGATGCCGCGCTGGGCCAGGACGCGGTCGGCGCGCACCGAGACCGGTCCGTGGGCGCCCTCCACCACGAGCCGCGCTTGCAGCTTGCCGGCGTGTTCGAAACGGATCGTGTTGGCCGTCGCGCAGGGCACCAGCACGTCGCAGGGCAGGGTCACCAGCTCGTCGTTGCTGAACCAGTCGCCCGCCGAGGGCAGGCCCTCGAGGCTGCCATGCTGGGCCCGGTGCTGGATCAGCTCGCGCACCGGCAGGCCCTTCGGGTTGTGGTAGCCGCCGCTCACGTCCGAGAGGCCCACCACCAGGAAGCCGGACTCGTCGAGCAGGCGCGCCAGGTTGCCGCCCACGCGCCCGATGCCCTGCACGATCACGCTGGGGCGGCGATCGGCGGCGATGCCGGCGCTGTCCAGCGCCAGACGCACGATCGTGCGCAGGCCCTGGGCGGCGCCGTCCTCGAGCCCGCGCGTGCCCGACAGGATCAGCGGCTTGCCCGTGACCACGCCGGTCTCGGTGTAGCGCACGTGCTCGCTGACCGTGTCCATCACCCAGGCCATCACACGCTCGTCGGTGGCCACGTCCGGGGCGAAGATGTCGGTGTTCGCGCCGATCACGTCCAGCAGGCCGGCGGTGTAGCGCCGCACGGCGCGCTCGAGCTCGCGCTCGCTGCGCAGCTTGGCCGAGATGCGGATCCCGCCCGCCGAGCCCCCGAAGGGAATGCCCACCAGCGAGCACTTCCAGGTCATGTAGCCCGCCAGGGCGCGCAGATCGTCCAGCTTGAGGTGCGGATCGAGGCGCAGCGGGCCGAGGAACGGGCCCAGGCCCTGGTTGTGCTGCACGCGGAAGCTCTCGAACACCGCCGTGCGCCCGGAGTCGAGCTTGATCGGCACCGAGTAGGTGATCTCGCGGTCGGGCCGCCGCAGGATCTGATACATGTCCGGATCGATGCCGAGCTGCTCCGCGGCCTCGTCGAACAGGGTCATCATCGTCGCGAAGGGCGACTCCTCGTCCAGCGGCGGCGTGGGCGGGAGCAGGTCTTCGCCAGCGTCGGGGGCGGTGTACGGCACGGGGGACGGGCTTGGGGAGCTGGGGAGGGCCGGAGGGCGGGGCCTGCGCGCGGGGTGCGGCCTCGCTGGGCGAGAGGAGGGCGAAGGGGGGGGGCTGCGGCGGGGCGGCTCGGGCTGGTCGGCTCGCGCAGCGTCGGGCGCGGGCTCTGGGCGGCCCGCGGGCCAGCCACAGCGCTGGGGCGGGGCAGCGCGCGGGGCGTCGGCGCCGCTTTGGGACCGGATCCCGGGCGAGCGCCGGGCCGGGGCCCGACGGGCGGGCCCGCGGCGCCGGCCGCGCCTCAGGACAGCATGCCGCGCAGGCGA
Organism: Planctomycetota bacterium; assembly: GCA_044359835.1. Classification (GTDB taxonomy): domain Bacteria; phylum Planctomycetota; class UBA1135; order UBA1135; genus JBIKLM01. Next base: position 1,304 of record JBIKLM010000475.1, on the reverse strand, counting down.
TAGACCTGGGCCACGCGCTCGATCGCCAGCACGTAGGCGGCGATGCGCATCGAGACGTCGTACTTCTTGCGGTACTTGTCGACGTCGTAATACGCGGCCATCATCGACTGCTCGAGGCGCGAGTTGACGATCTCCTCGGTCCAGTAGTAGCCCATGCGGTTCTGGACCCACTCGAAGTAGGACACCGTCACGCCGCCGGCGTTGGCCAGGATGTCGGGCACCACCAGGATGCCGCGCTCGTCCAGCACCTTGTCGGCCTTGGCGGTGGTCGGGCCGTTGGCACCCTCGACGATCAGCTTGGCGCGGATCTTGGAGACGTTCTTCGAGGTGATCTGGTTCTCGGTCGCGCAGGGCGCCAGCACGTCGCACTCGAGCTCGAGCTGCTCGGCGCCGCTGATGTGCTGGGCCTCCTTGTAGCCCTGCAGGGTGCGGTGCTCGAGCAGCCAGCGCTGCACGGCGGGCATATCGAGGCCCTTCTCGTTGTAGATCGCGCCGTGGATGTCGCTGATCGAGAGGATCTTGTAGCCCTCGCGGTGCAGCAGCTGGGCGCCGATGCCGCCCACGTTGCCCGAGCCCTGCACCACGGCCCGGCAGTTCTCCGGGCGCAGGCCGAGGGTCTTGAGCGCTTCGCGGGCCACGATCATCACGCCGCGGCCGGTGGCCTCGGTGCGGCCCTTGGAGCCGCCGATGCTGAGCGGCTTGCCGGTCACGACCGCGGTGGTCGAGCGGCGCACGTGCATCGAGTAGGTGTCCATCAGCCAGGCCATGTGCTGCTCGCCGGTGTTCATGTCCGGCGCCGGCACGTCCCGGTCGGGCCCCAGGATGTCCATGATGCTGGTCGTGTAGCGCCGCATCAGGCGCTCCACCTCGCCCTTGCTCAGCTTGCTGGGGTCGCAGATCACCCCGCCTTTGCCGCCGCCGAAGGGCACGTTGACCACGGAGCACTTCCAGGTCATCCAGGCCGCCAGGGCGCGCACCTCGTCGAGGTTGACGTGCTTGTCGAAGCGGATGCCGCCCTTGGCCGGTCCGCGCGCGATGTTGTGCTGCACCCGATAGCCCTTGAAGACCTGGATGCGGCCGTCGTCCATGACCACCGGCAGGGAGACGGTCAATTCGCGGTCCGGCTCGCGCAGCACGTCGCGCGTGCCCTGGTCGAGCTTGAGCAGGTCGGCGGCGATGTCGAAACGCTCGGCCATCGCCAGGAACGGGTTGAACTCGTCCTGGAGGGTCGCGTGCGGGGCGACTGAGGTGTCAGTCGACATGGGGGAGGGGAGCCGGGCGGCGAGGCCGCAGAGCGGGTTGGG
>JBIKLM010000474.1:0-3323 GCA_044359835.1 Planctomycetota bacterium | reverse complement strand
CCGCCGCCCGGCGGCCGCCCCGCCCGGCCCCCCGCGCGGGGGCCGGCCCGCGCGCCCCCCCCCCCCCCCCCCCCCCCCCCCCCCCCCACCAGACCGTCAGCCGGCGAAGCCCGAATGGTGGGCTTGGCGCAGGCGTTCGAGGGGCACTTCGAACCAGCTCTCGCCGCGGCGGGACAGCACGCGCAGCACGGGCTCGTGCAGCACGCGGCCCACGCGCGCGAAGGGCAGGCCCTCGAGGCGGTGCTCGAATTCGCGGGCGTTTTCGGCCGCGACCTCGACCAGGAAACGGGTCGGGGACTCGGAGAACAGCGCCACCGTGTCCGCGTCCGCGGCGGCGGCTTCCGCGGGCTCCGGGGCCCAGATTTCGACCTGCTTGAGTTCGAGCTCGAGTCCGAGGCCGCCGGCGAAGGCCATCTCCGCGGCGGCGGGGGCCAGGCCGCCCTCCGACAGGTCGTGGCAGGCCAGCACCAGGCCGTGGGCCAGGCTGCCGTGGACCGCGCGCAGCAGGCGCGGAGCGAGCACCAGCTCGGGCCGGGGCACCCGGCCGCCGCTCTGGCCGAGCAGCTCGAAGTAGGCCGATCCGCCGAACTCGGCGCGGGTGCGTCCGACCAGGTAGAGCAGGCTGCCAGCCCGCTTGAGGTCCATGGTCTGGGCGCGGCCGATGTCCGGCAGGGGCGCGATGGCCGTGATCAGCAGCGTCGGCGGGATCGCCAGCGTTTCGCCGCCCACGCGGTATTCGTTGTTGAGGCTGTCCTTGCCCGAGATGAACGGCGTGCGGTAGGCGATGGCCGCGTCGTGGCAGCCGCGCGCCGTCAGGACCATGGCCCCCATGCGGTCGGGCTTGTCGCAATTGCCCCAGGAGAAATTGTCGAGGATCGAGGCCTGGTCCGGATCGGCGCCGACCGCGACCGCGTTGCGCAGGGCCTCGTCGATCGCGCACAGCGCCATGGCGTAGGGATCGAGCAGGCCGTAGCTGGGGTTGGCGCCGCAGGCGATCGCCAGGCCCCGCCGCGAGCCGGCCAGGGGCTGGATCACCGCCGCATCGCCCGGGCCGTCGCCGTGGATGCCCACCAGGGGCTTGATCACGGAGGTGCCCTGCACCTCGTGGTCGTACTGGCGCACGATCCACTCGCGGCTCGACAGGTTCGGCGCGCCCAGCAGGCGCAGCAGCAGGCCGGCCGGATCGTCGCAGCGCGCGACGCCGGGGTCGCCGGCCCGCGGGGCATCGAAGCGCGCGCGGCGCACCGGGCGCGGCGTGCCCTTGTGCAGGAAGCGCATCTCCAGATCGCCGACCAGTTGGCCCTTGTCGAAGATCTCGAGACGTCCCGTGTCGGTGAACTCGCCGATCACGCTGGCCTCCACGTCCTCCGCGCCGAACAGCGCCAGGAGCTCTGCGAGCTTCTCCGGGGGCACCGCCAGGACCATGCGCTCCTGGGCTTCGCTGATCCAGACCTCGTGGCTCGACAGGCCGGGGTACTTGAGCGGCACGCTGTCGAGGTAGACCCGCGCGCCGCCGTGTTCGCCCATCTCGCCGACCGCCGAGCTGTAGCCGCCGGCTCCGCAGTCGGTCACCGCCCGGTACAGGCCCCGATCGCGCGCCGCCAGCAAGCAGTCGAGCACGCCTTTTTCCGCGATCGGGTTGCCGATCTGGACCGCGTGGCTCGATTCGGTCTCGCTGTGCTCGGAGAGCTCGAGCGAGGAGAAGGTCGCGCCATGGATGCCATCGCGCCCGGTCCGGCCGCCGACGCTGACGATCCGGTCGCCCGGCTCCACGTGTTTGTCGACCAGCCGCTTCGGGATCAGCCCGACCGTGCCCGCGTAGACCAGCGGATTGGCGGTGTAGCCGCGGTGGAACCAGACCCCACCGTTCACGGTCGGGATGCCCATGCAGTTGCCGTAGTCGCGCACCCCGGCGACGACCCCGCGCAGGACCCGGCGGGGGTGCAGGCTGCCCTTGGGCACCTGGGCCTCGGGCAGGTCCGGCGGTCCGACGAAGAAGGCGTTGGTGTTGGCGATCGGCTTGGCGCCCAGACCGGCCCCCAGCACGTCGCGGATCACCCCGCCGATGCCGGTGCCCGCGCCGCCGTAGGGGTCGATGGCGGAGGGGTGGTTGTGCGTCTCGACCTTGATGCAGACCGCCCAGTCGCCCTCGAAGGCCACGATGCCCGCGTTGTCCTTGAACACGCTCAGGCAGTAGTCGCGGCCCAGGCGCTCGGTGGCGGCCACGATGGTGGCCTTGAGCAGGTTGTCGATGCGCTCGACCTGCAGGCGGCCTTGGGCGTCGACGCTCTCGAAGTCGACCACGCCCGTGAGGGTCTTGTGTTTGCAGTGCTCGCTCCAGGTCTGGGCGATCGTCTCGAGCTCCGCCGCGCTGGGTTCGCGGTCCTGGGCCCGGTAGTGGGCCTGCACCGCCCGCATCTCCACCAGATTGAGGCTCAGCTGCCCCCGCCGGCTGAGTTCCAGCAAGCCCGGGTCGTCGAGCCCGAGCAGGGCCACCTCGACGCGTCCGCGCCGCCCGGCGCCGCTCGGCAAACCGAAGGGCAGGCCTTCGCTGTCCACGCCCACCCGCTCGATGGTCTCGTTGGCCAGGGCTCGGCGGGCCAGCTCCGCCAGGGACTCGGTCGACACGGGTCCATAGACCTCGAAGACCCGGAAGGTGGCCACCTGCGCTTCCTCGGGGGGCAGCGCAATCCCGAGTTTGGGGAGCAGCCACGCGACGGACTGCGCCACCGGGTCCATCACGCCCGGCAGGGCGGCGGCCACCAGGCGGCGGGCGCCCCTGGGAACCTCCGGGGCCTGGCCGGGGGCGAACAGGCGCACCTGGTCGACCACCGGATCGCTCAGCACCTCGCGCGCCAGGCGCTCGACCTGGCCGCGCTCGAGCCGCGGGCTCAGCAGATACCCGCGCCCGAAGCGCACCCGTTCGAAGCCGGCCAGCCCGAGCTCGCGGGCCACCGACAGGGCCTGGGCGCCGCGGGGATCGTCCCAGCGATCGGCCCGGAAGACCTCGACGCGCCAGGCGTTGGGGAGCTCGGCCCGCTCGGCGGGGGAGCGGTCGGCCCCGCGGTCCGAGGCGGCGGAATCCGGGGTTGCGGGGCGCGTCGGTCGCTGCTGCACGGTGGGGGGCAGCCACGGACGTTCAGGGGGCCCGGTCCCCGCGGCGATCCCCCGGCGACATCCGGGGGCTCTCGGCGGCGGGTCGGCTGGGCCCGGGGCTCCCCGGGGCTGGACCGGCGGATGGTACAACGAACGGGCCCCGGCCGTATCGCGGTCGGGGCGACCCCTGGCCCGAGGAGCATTTCCGTTGAGCAAGTCCGAATCGA
>JBIKLM010000473.1:0-3330 GCA_044359835.1 Planctomycetota bacterium | reverse complement strand
TGCCCAGCGCGGACCCGCTCCGTCGCCCACGTCGGAGCACTCCGCGGGGCCCAAGCCCCTGGCCGCCGCCCCGCTGCCGAGCCCCGGCGTCCCTACGCCCGCCACTCCCACTTCCGCCCACCGCGAATGACCCAACTCGGCTTCGTCATCGACCATCAAAAGTGCATCGGCTGCCACGCCTGCACGGTGGCCTGCAAGGCCGAGAACCACGTGCCCCTGGGCAAGTTCCGCACCTGGGTCAAGTACACCGAGGCCGGCCAGTTCCCGGCGGTCAAGCGCTCCTTTGCGGTGTTGCGCTGCAACCAGTGCAGCGATGCGCCCTGCATGACGATTTGCCCGACCAGCGCGCTCTTCAAGCGCCAGGACGGCATCGTCGACCTGGACAGCGAGAACTGCATCGGCTGCAAGAGCTGCATGCAGGCCTGCCCCTACGACGCGCTGTACATCGACGAGGAGCACGGCACCGCCGAGAAGTGCCACTTCTGCGCGCACCGCACCGAACTGGGCCTGGCGCCGGCCTGCGCCGTGGTCTGCCCGACCGAAGCGATCATCCCCGGGGACTTCGATGATCCCAATTCGGTCGTCTCGCGGCTGAAGGCCCGCGGCGACCTGACCGCCCGCAAGGAAGAGGCCGGGACCCGGCCCAACGTGTGGTACCGCGAGGCCGATCCGGCCGGCCTGCAGCCGACCATCACCAACGCCGCCGGCGGTTACCTGTGGGCCAACCAGATCCCCGGTGATCCCCTGGATGCGGAGCGGTTCCTGGCCGAGGCCGAACAGCACAGCGCGCGCACGGTCTACGACGTGGACCACAAGACCTGGTGGGGCGCGCGGGTCTCCGCCTACCTGCTGACCAAATCGCTCTCGGCCGGCCTGGCCCTGGCGCCGCTCTTGGCCTTCGACGCCCAGAGCGGCCGTCTGCCCGAGGGCCTGGCGCTGCTCTCGCCGCTGCTCTCGCTCCTGTTCCTGGCGATCACCGGCGTGCTGCTGGTCACCGACCTGAAGCGCCCCGATCGCGTGCTGCTGATGCTCACGCGCCCCAACTGGGATTCCTGGCTGATCAAAGGCAGTTTGGCGCTCTTGGCCCACGGCGCTGCCCAGGGTCTGTGGCTCTTGATCGGCGTGCTGGGCATCGCCCCCGGCGCGACGCTGGGCGGGCTCTTGGCGGCCTTCGGCGGGCTCTCGGCCCTGGGGGCGGCGGTCTACACGGCCTGGCTGTTCCGTCAAGCCAAGGGCCGCGTGCTGTGGATGAAGCGCGGCCTCGAGCTCGACCTGGCTCTGCAGGCGCTGCTGGCGGGCGGCGCCACCTGCGCCTTCCTGGCCCCGGCGCTGGGCCTGGCCCTGCAGCCCTACGCGGCCTTGACGGCCGCGGCCGCCCTGGGCCTCTTGGCGCTTTCCTTGGCCGAGCCCAAGCTCTCGCCGCCGGGCCGCGAGGCGGAGTTCGCCCGCGCCGTGTCGCTGCTGCACCGGGGTCCCTTTGCCGCGGCCCACCGCGGGGCCCTGGGGGCCCTCGGCGTCAGCGCCGCCCTGGGACTGGCCGGGCTGCTGTGGAGCCCCGGCATGCTGCTGGCCACGGGCCTAGGCCTGCTGCTGCTGGCGGGCGCCGCCACGGCCCTGGCCCTGCTCGAAACCAGTTTCGTCCGCGCCGGTCAGGCCCTGCCGATCAGTTGAACCGCCATGTCTGACGCCCAGCCCCGCTCGGAAGCCGCTTCGAAGCCGGCGCCCGCCCCCGCCGCCCAGCCGCGCCGCGATTCTCCCTGGGAACTCGCCATCGGCCCGCCCCCCGAGCATTGGGACGATTGGGTCGAATACGACTCGCGCGCCTGGCCGCGCAAGATCGAGCGCCACTACCGGATCGTGCCCACGATCTGCTTCAACTGCGAATCGGCCTGCGGTCTGCTGGCGTTCGTCGACAAGCAGAGCGGCCAGGTCGAGAAGTTCGAGGGCAATCCGGTGCACCCCGGCTCGCGCGGCCGCACCTGCGCCAAGGGGCCCGCCACGATCAACCAGATCCAGGACCAGGAGCGCATCCTGAAGCCCCTGAGGCGCAGCGGGCCGCGCGGCTCCGGGCGCTTCGAGGAGGTCACCTGGGAAGCGGTGCTGAGCGACCTGGGCGCGCGCATCCGGGCCGCGATCCTGGCCGAGCGCCGCCACGGCGTCATGTACCACGTGGGGCGCCCGGGCGAGGACCACTTCCTGCAGCGCCTGCTGCAGGCCTGGGGCTTCGACGGCTACAACAGCCACACCAACGTGTGCAGCGCTTCGGCGCGCACGGGCATGGCCCTGTGGTGCGGCGCCGACCGCCCGTCGCCGGATTACGCCGAAACGCGCTTCATGCTGTTGCTCTCGGCGCACCTCGAGACCGGGCACTACTTCAATCCCCACGCCCAGCGCATCGTCGAGGCCAAGGAGCGCGGCGTCAAAATGGCCGTGATCGACGCGCGCCTCTCCAACACCGCCAGCCGCGCGGACCATTGGATCGCCACCTGGCCGGGCAGCGAGGCGGCGCTGCTCTTGGGCGTGGCCCGCGAGCTGCTCGAATCGGGGCGTTTCGACCGCGAATTCGTGGGCACCTGGGTCAACTGGGAGGCCTCCCTGGAGGCTCTGGCGCCCGGCGAGCCCCGCACCCTGGAGGCCTTCATCGGCCTGCTCAAGCGGCGCTACGCGCGCTACACGCCCGAGTACGTCGCAGAGGAGTGCCGCGTCGACGCCGGCGTGGTCCGGATGCTGGCCGACGAAATTTCGGCCGCCGGATCGCGCTTTTCGAGCCACCTGTGGCGCAACGCCGCCAGCGGCAACCTGGGGGGCTGGCAGGTCCAGCGCGCCCTGATCCTGCTGCACGTGCTCTCGGGCTCCCTGGGCACGCCGGGCGGCGTCAACCTGAACGGCTGGGACAAGCAGAAGACCGGCCCCAAGGACAACCCGCCGGCCCTCGGGCAGTGGAACGAGCTGATCTGGCCGCGCGAATGGCCCCTGTCCCACTACGAGATGAGCTTCCTCTTGCCCTACCTCCTGGAGGATCAGGGCAAGTCGCTCGACGTCTACTTCACCCGCGTCTACAACCCGGTCTGGACCAACCCCGACGGCGGCGCCTGGATCGCCATGTTCGAGCATCCAGAGCGCATCGGCTGCCACGTGGCGCTGACGCCGATCTGGAGCGAGACCGCCCAGTGGGCCGACTACGTGCTGCCCATGGGGCTCGCCTCCGAGCGCCACGACGTGATGAGCCAGGAGACCCACGCGGGCACCTGGATCGGCTTCCGCCAGCCGGTGGGGCGCGAGTTCAAGCGCCTCGAAGGGCAGGACCCGGGCCAGACCCTGGGCAGCAAC
>JBIKLM010000472.1:0-3343 GCA_044359835.1 Planctomycetota bacterium | reverse complement strand
TACGCGGGCGACTTCGTGCCGGCGTCGCCCCCGGCGCCGGCCGGCGAGCTGCTGTGCTCGTTCGGCTTCGACCAGGGGCTGCCCGGCTGGGCCCTCGATCGGAGCGGCCGCGGCTGCCACGGCGAGCTCCTGGGCGGGGCCCGGCCCGGGGCGGACCCGAGGCCGGCGGATCAGAGCAGCAGCTCGCGCGGCCCCGGATCGCCGCGATAAAAACGCACCCCGGGCGCACGGCCGAAGCGGGCGGCGAAGCCGGCCGCGATCGCCGCGCCCACCTCGGCTTCGCTGCCCGGCTCCCCGAGCAGCACCGTGCAGCCGCCGAAGCCCGCGCCGGTCAGGCGCGAGCCCCACACCCCCGCTTGGCCCACGGCCAGCTCGACCAGCAGGTCGAGTTCGGGCGTCGAGACCTCGTAGCGCTCGCGCAGGCTGGCGTGCGTGGCGGTCAGCAGGCCTCCGAATTCCTGGAAACGCCCGGCGGCAAGCAGCTCGCGGGCGCGGAAGGTGCGCGCCAGCTCGCCGAAGACGTGGGCTCCGCGGCGCTCGAGCAGCGGATCGATCCGGCCCCGTTGCGCCTCGAAGCGCTCGACGGGCACCTGGCGCAGGCAGCGCGCGCGCTGCTCGTCCGGCTCGAGCAGGCGCAGCAGCGCCTGGGCCTCGGCGACGCGCTGGTTGAAGGCCCCCGCGGCCAGATCCCGGCGCACGCCTGAATCGCAGATCCCGATCGCCACGCTGGCGCTCGGGAAGGGCAGGTGTTCGAGCGTGCCGTCGAGGCAGTCGAGCCACAGGAGGTGCCCGGCGCGCGAGCGCGCCACGGCGTTTGGATCCATGATCCCGCAGCGCACGCCCACGAAGCCGCGCTCGGCCGCGAGCGCCTGCTCGACCCAGCGCTCGGGCCCGCCGCCGGAGGCAGCGGGGCCGGCCAGGGCCTCGACCGCCAGGGCCGTGCCGACGCAGATCGAGGCCGACGAGGACAGTCCGGCCCCGATCGGCAGGTTGCCCCCGAAGAGCAGTTCGAGGCCGCCTTGCAGCTGGCCGGCGGCCTGGGCCTGGCGCAGGACCCCCAGGGGGTAATCGAACCAGCGGCCGCTCGCGGCGCCGGGCCAGGCGGGGCCCTCGGAGCTGCTCCCCGAGGGCAGCCGGCCTTCGAAGCGCGCGTCCTCCAGCAGGGACTCGAGGCGCACCCGGCCCTGCGGGGCGGGCCGCGCGGCGATGAACGTGCCCCGGTCGATGGCGGTGGGCATCACCGGGCCGCCGTTGTAGTCGAGGTGCGCCCCCATCAGGTTGACCCGGCCCGGGGCGAAAAACAGGCGCGGCGCGGGGCCCGGCCCGAAGCGCTCGGCGAAGGCGCGCACGAGCTCGGCGGCCAGCGGGCGCTCGACCGCGTTCGCGGAGGCCGCGGGCACATCGCCGGCGGCGCGCGGTCGGGCGGCCGGGGGGTTGGCGCGGCTTTGGTCCGGTCGGAGCACGCCCAGAGCTTAGCCGCGCCGCCCCCGCCCCGCGGCCCGCCCCGGGGCCGGTCGCAGCCCCGGGCGGCGCCGCCCGCGCCGCCCGTGCACGCCCCGCCCGGCCTCGCTATCGTGAGGCTGGATGTCCGCCCCCGCGCTTCGCCCCACCCGGCTCGCCCTGATCGCCGTGCTCTGCGCGCCGGGCTGCGCCTCGCTCGAATTCACGCGCGAGACCGAGACCTCCGGCCGTTTCCGCTCCTCCGGTTTGGCCCTAACCGTCTTCGGCTACGACTTTCCGAGCGGCGCGCTGCAGATCGCCCGGGACAACGCCAGCGACGCTCGCCAGCCCAACACGGTCGTGACCAGCCAGCGCGTGTTCCCCTACCTCGGCTCCGCCGATTGGATCCTCGACATCCTCTCGGTGCGCTGGGCCCGCATCTCGGGCACCTGGGGCTTCGCCCCGGGCTCCGGCATCCGCGGCGCGAACGAAGCGGCCAGCGCCGCCCCGAGCGCCGCCGAGGCGGCCGCGCCCGGCTCCCCCGGAACATCCCGCGCCCCTTCGCCCAGCCCCTCCTCTCCGCCGCCGTTCTGATGCCCCTGCGCCTGGTCACCGCCCACCCGTCCGAGGCCCCGGAGCGTCTGGAGTTCGTCGACCGGGCCTTCGAGCGCAGCGGACACGAATCGCGGCTGCTGGCCGAACTGGCCCGCACCAACCCGCATTTCGACCCGGGCCTGTGCCTGTTCGCCGAGCGCGACGGCGACTGCGTGGGCCTGGCCAACTTCCTGCCGCGCACGCTGACCCTGCGCGGGGCCCCGGTGCGGCTGGCGCTGCTCGCGCCGATCGCGACCCTGCCGCAGGCCCGACGGCAGGGCGTCGGGCGCTTCCTGCTGGAAGCCGGATTCCGAGCCCTGCTCGACCGCCAGCTGCGCGGGGCCGTGGCCCTGGGCGGCGAAGCCTCGTTCTCGCGGCTCGGCTTCCAACCGGCCTTCGACTTCTACGCCCTCAGCGCCCGCCGCGAAGAGCTGCCCTCCGAGCGCCTCTCCGGCTGGCGGGGCCTGGTGGGCGAAGACCTGCCGCGCCTGCGCGAGCTCTACGAGCGCAGCTATGCGGCGGTCAGCGGCACCGAGCGCCGCGAGCTGTCCGCGGCGGAGTGGGAGGCCTCGATCCCCTCGGCCCACTGCCTGATCTTCGCCGAGGGAGATGCGCCGGCCTCGGCCTACCTGCGCTTCCGCATCCGCCGTTCGATCGAACTGCGCGAATGCGGCGTGTCCAGCGAACGCGGCATCCGCGCGGTGCTGGCCTTCCTGGGGCAACTGCTGGACGAACACGGCAAGGGCCGCTTCGAGGCCCACCTGCCCCCCAGCCATCCGGTCGCCAAGGCGCTGTTCGAGCGCGGCGCCCTGGCGCAGGCCAGCAACTTCGGCGGCGCCGCCCAGCTGGCGCTGCTCGATTGGCCGGGGGTGCTGGCGGACACCGCCCCGAGCTGGCACGACGGCCTGGTGGCGGCCGAGCTCTCCAGCGCCTCCCTGGAGATCGGCGGCGAGTGCTTCGGCCTGCTGCGCCAGGGCGCGCACCTCGGCATCGAACCGGGCGCCCGGCAGGCCGTGCACCTGTGGACCCCGCCCGAGTGGGGCCCGGCGCTCTTGACCGGCCAGCGCGACTGCCACGACCTGGCCGCCTGCGACGCCTTCCGCGAGAACTCCAGCGGGGCCCTGTCCCACCCGCGCCTGATCGAGAGCTGGTTCCGCTCGCGCCCGGCCTCCTGGAGCTACGCGCCGGTGTTCGAGCTGGCCGACGCGTGAGCGAGCCCGCCCGCCTGCGGGCGCGAAGGTTTTGATTCTGCAGCTCTCGAGGCCGGCGGGTTCGCGCCGCAACGATGCGGCCTCTGCGGCCGCCGCAT
>JBIKLM010000471.1:0-3356 GCA_044359835.1 Planctomycetota bacterium | reverse complement strand
TCCGCAGCCTGGCGGGCAAACCCGCCGGGGAACGCCTGGAGCTGATCGTGTCGCTGTTCGAAGGCGACGAGAACCCGAACACGCGGGTCGAGCCCCTGGCCGCCGCCGAAGTGGCCGGCCCGGGCGTACGCCAGATCGACACGCAGCGCCAGGGCACGCGCACCCTGAGCCGCGGCTGGCAGCAGGCCAGCCTGGAAGCCCTGGGCGCCGAGGTGGTCGAGTACCTGCCCTCGATCCGCGCCCAGCGCGTGCGCATGACCCTCGAGCAGGCCCTGGCGGCGGCGCGCCTCGACCACGTGGAGTTCATCGAGCCGGAGCTGCCCTCCTTGCCGATGCACGACGACTCCCAGCCGATGATCGGCAGCGACCGCGTGCGCGCGATCTACGACGGCAGCTGGAGCGGCCAGGCGATCGCCGGCTCGATCGACTCGGGCATCGACATCGACCACACGGCCATGAACCACGCCTGGTACCTGGGCTGGTCCCTGACCGGCATCAGCGCCTGGACCGACAACTGCGGCCACGGCACCCACGTGGCCGGCTCGATCCTGGCCCAGCCGGCCAACGGGCTCGACGAGCTGCGCGGCGCGGCGCCGGGCCTGGGCTTCGCCCAGACGCGCAGCTTCCGCAACGTCAAGTTCATGGAGCCGAACCCGGACCCGAGCGGCAACGCCTGCATCGGCGCGGGCGGCTCGTCGATCGAGCAGCGTTTCTCGCTGATGCGCGACACCTGGACCAACGGCGAGATCTCGTCGCCGCGGCCCCACGTGATCAACAACTCTTGGGGCACCGGGGCCTCGACCGGCGGCTGGGTGGGCAGCGAGGCCAACGCCCGCACGGTGGACGCCGAGGTCTGGAACGAGAACCAGGTCTACGTCTTCGCCGCGGGCAACTCGGGCCCGGGCGCCAGCACCTTGGGCCAGGAGTCCAGCGCCAAGAACGCCATCTCGGTCGGCAACGTGGTGCCCTACGACGACAACACCGTCGGCCTGCCGGGCAACCTGTGGACCAGCTCGTCCCGCGGACCGTGCGGCGACGGGCGCTGGAAGCCGACCGTGACGGCCCCGGGCCGGCGCATCGTCTCGGTCGACGCCCACACCGGCGACGGCTTCTTCTCGGGCACCGGCACCTCGATGGCCGCCCCGCACGTGACCGGGGTGATCGCCCAGATGGTCGACCACTACGACTTCCTGCGTTACGCCCCGGCGCGCGTCGCATCGGTGCTGTGCGCCACCGCCAACCCCAAGAGCGGCACGGCCATCAGCGGGCCGGGCGATGCGATCCTCGACCAGCACGGCGCCGGCCGGGTCGATGCGGAGCGGGCCGCCAACACCGACAGCCAGCACGGCTGGAACAACTGGGGCTTCAGCCTGGCCGCCGACGACTCGGGCTTCGCCGACTTCACGGTCCCGGCCGGGGTCGAGCGCCTGGTGGTCGCCATGCACTACATCGAAGCGGCCGCCAGCGCCGGCGCCAGCCAGGCCCTGGTCAACGACTTCGACCTGATCCTCGATCGCGAGCCCTTCGCGGCGGGTGTCGACCAGGGCGATTTCTTCGCCCAGCAGAGCTCGGTCGACAACATCGAGCTGCGCCACTTCGACAACCCCACGCCGGGCGACTGGCGCTGGAAGGTCCACCCGGTGAGCGCCACCTCCGGGGTGCGCATGTCGGTGACCGTGCACCTGATCTACGGCGATCCGACGCCCAACCCGACCCTGGCGCTCAGCGCCGACGACCTGTTCGTCAAGCCGGGCGAGACCGTCGAGCTGACCGCCACGGTCAGCAACAGCGAGCACATGGCCTCGGGCGTGCACGTCGACACCACCAACACGACCAACGCCGACCTCCTGGCCTCGACCTTCGTGCTGGGCGACGGCGCGGTCGCCGACCTGACCGACAACCCGGCCAACAACGGCGGCTTCGACGCGACCCTCGGCAACGTGCGCCACGGCACCAGCCGCAGCGTGACCTGGGACGCCGCCTGGGACTCCCAGGGCAGCAAGACCTGGTCGGTGATCGGCACCAGCGACAACGGCATGAACCGCAACGCCTCGCTGGTGGTCACCGTCGACGGCACCAAGCCCGGTCAGGTCACGAACCTGCAGTCCTCGAGCCACTTCCCGGGCCAGTGGAGCAACACGAACAACGTGCAACTGGTCTGGACCCCGGCCACCGACAACCTGTCCGGCATCGACGGCTACGGCCTGTGGGTCGGGGGCTCCCAGAGCATCCCCGGCACGGTCAAGGACATCGGCGCGGTCAGCCTGACCAGCACCGGTCCCCTGGCCAGCAGCCTGAACGGCTGGTGGTTCAACATCCGGGCCCTCGACAAGAGCGGCAACTGGTCGGACAACTTCACCTCGGTCGGTCCGTTCCTGATCGACACGGTGCTGCCGGGCAACGCCAGCGGGCTGGTCTCGACCAGCCACCTGACCGGCGTGTGGTCCAACGACCCGAACGTGGACCTGCAATGGCTGCCCGCCGGGGACGCCCACTCGGGGCTGGCCGGCTACGGCTGGTCCTGGACCAGCAACGCCGTGGGCCTGCCCAGCCAGACCCAGGACCTGGGCGCGGTCACCAGCGTCACGCTGCCCCTGACCAGCTCGACCAACCAACGCTTCTTCAACCTGCGCAGCGTGGACGAAGCCGGCAACTGGTCGGCGGCCGCGGCCAGCGCCGGCCCGTTCCTGATCGACACCCAGGCCCCCGCGATCGCCAGCTTCTTCGCCGGCAACGAACTCGGCGCCGTGACCCAGAGCTCCAGCCCCGCGCTGACGCTCTACCTGGCGGCCAACGACGCCCACTCGGGTGTGGCCCAGATGCGCCTGCGCAACGGCGGCGGCGTCTGGTCGCCCTGGATGGCCTACCAGCCCTCCTTCGCCTGGGATCTGACCAGCTTCGGCGGCTCGACCAGCACCGGCACGCGCTTCATCTACGCCGAGCTGCGCGACCAGGCCGGCAACGTGACCCCCGCCGAAACCCAGGTCTACTACTACCAGGCTCCCACGGTCTTTGGAGCCCCCGGGATCGGCGCCCAGGGCAAGCCGCGCATCCAGGTCGACGGCATCCCCGCCGTGGGCCAGAAGTTCGACGTCGCGGTGATCCAGACCAACGCGCCGATCAAGCGCCTGGTGCTGGGCGCCAGCGACAGCAGCTACCTGGGCCTGCCCCTGCCCCTCGACCTCGGTTTCCTCGGATCCGCCGGCAACACCCTGCTGGTGGCCCCGGAGCTGACCCTGGCGGAAGGCCTGGCCAGCAGCGCATCGGTCAGCGTGCCGTTCAACACGAACCTGGCCGGCAAGACCTTCTACCTGCAATGGCTGATGTTCGGCGACGCCTCCGGCAACACCGTGGTG